>DAIRWG010000013.1:0-29309 GCA_036802405.1 Alloprevotella sp. | reverse complement strand
GACCCATAGAGGTGTATCCTGCTCAGAAAACCACGCAAAATGACCTATACGCCCATTTTGATTCACCACATCAATGCTACCGCCCAATTTGTTGGCAGCATCAGCCACAGCTACAATGTTCTTCTCAAAAGCCTTGCCAAATTTCTCAGTACATCCATCAAACGTACGTTCAAACTTGTCAGTTACCACATCGAAGGAATCGGTAAAGTGGAGCAATGTTTCGCGCAACTGAGTAAGGGCCGCTACAACGCTCATGCCCAACACCGGCATCAGTTCATTCTGGATAAAGTCGAAAAACAGGTTCTTACGTTTATCCATATCCCGCTTGTAGTCCGTTGCTTGTTTGTTTGCGCCTATTGTAAGATATAATCCTCGTGCACTCGTCAACATGGAAACGAAAACTCCTGCTATCAATAGTATTATCCCCCATTCATCATTACCCCCCATATCCATAAAAAGAGATAATAATAAGTTAATTACAAAACCACCAAGCCCAATCATCACACCAATAAAAGTGCCGTAAAGTCCCAAACTGGTTGGAGCACCCAAGTTTGACACGGCATTCTCGTATAAGGTGCTCGCATAACGCTCTGTCTTGTTTTGTATGATAGAGAAATCAGTTGTTCCTTTATTGCGCGAAATATACTGGTTGAGTTCATGCACCAACTTCAAAAGATCATCAGACAGTACTTTTTCCTCAATCAATCTATCATCGCCATTCACTTTTACGGAATAGCTTGGATCGGCCAAGAAAAAATTCTTTGCCTTTTCCAACTTTTCCTTATTACATTCGTTTTCGGCTGTTTGTTCCTTCCAAAAATTGCGACTTACCGCAATTGAAATAACTAAGAAAAGTACCCCCAATACAATATTTATTACCATAATTACTTAATATACTTTTGCACCAACGTTAATTTAGTCACCTTGTCAATTACTGGCAGGAAGAATAGAGAGTCTCTGTACTGCACATCGGAAGCCAATTTGTCGCGCACCTCTTCCTTGAAATTCTTATCCAAAGCATCCGTGCATCCTTTAGCCAATTCTGCTTCAACCGCCAGCGTATTGACATTGACCAGTTCTTCTTTCTGCACCAAGAGTCGCAACATTCTCATGTACAAACGGTTCAGTTCCTCCATTTGGTGAATAATGCCACTCCGCAAGGCTCCTTCCTGATAGTCGTGAGTCAATTCAGCCACGTTGTCATAATCCTTGCCGTCAACACCTTGGAAAAGAACCGGTTCAGCACTGGATTGGCTGATATCGCGATAGAGTCCGCCATAGCAAGTGGACTCCTTACGGCAATCGCGGAGAATCAGCTGAACTCGACGTACTTCCTCACCATACACTGCCCGAAGAATCACCATGGTCAAATCTGTCAGCACATTGATGTCCGCAGAAATAAAACCGTCGATGTAACGACTACCGTTTCCACTGAAAGCCACTGCATTTGGACAATCCAATCCACGCACCTTGAAAAGGGTGGCCATGTAGAAAATGATGGAAGCATAATGATAGAGGAAAAGGGGCTTGCACTCGTTGCGAAGCAAAGAAACAAAATGTTCGTTTCCAATTTTCGACTGACGACTGTTCGCTATCCAAAAGTTGATGATGTCACGAGTGGATGCCACACTTCCTTTCCGACACATCTCTGCATTGAGTTCGTTCAGCTCTTCATTGTTGCCAAACGACAGAATGTCCTTATAGCGGTTATACACGCCATTGTCACGCGCATTAACCATTTTGTTGAAGCCATTTCCCCAAAGCACATCACATCCGAAATGCACGGAATTGGCTATCAGTGGCTTACCTTCCTTGAAATAGACCATATCCGTAGACCCACCGCCGATGTCCAACACGGCCACAGAGTCTATGCTTTGGAACACATCCTTTTCTGAATAGTAATAATATGGAGCTTCCGATTCGGTGTATACACGCACCTGCTCCGCTGAAATGCCGAGCACTTCCCGCGCTTCTTCGTACCAGATTTTCATATATTCTTGTTTCAACGAGCGAGAAAAGCTCAACGGGAAGAACCACACGATTTCGGTGCGTGAGAGGAAGGCATCAGAAAGCAAGGCATCACACTTCACCACCATCAGCAGCTCACGAATGAACAAGCGTGCTTCTGTCAAATCCTCACTCCACTTGAGATTGGTTGACACTTCGTGATTGCCTACAACCTTATGTTTCTCATAAGAAAAGGCAATGTTGTGGTCATCAAAGAGGAAACCTTCTTGCTGCTCCTTTTTCGTTTTCACCATGGCGGTTCGGAGCGGGAATCTGAACCGTGTTCCATCTATGAACGGGGGCACGAACTCCGTATGGAAGAAGTCGGCCGACTGCTTGAAAGGAATGTCTTCACACAAATCAACCAAATTTTGTTGACTTGATGCCTTAACGGCATGGAGATAGCTCATCATGGTGTCGGACATGGAGAGCTGTTCCGGTTCAAAGTTATTTCCTTTCAAGCGCTTTGAAATGTACGTGTTCGAGGTGCCAAAGTCAATTGCATAGGTATACACTCGTGTCGGATTCGACTGTACATGAAATCGGGGAATCAAGACACCGCTATAGACATGCCCCTCAATGCTGAGATGCAAATTGATGGCCGAGATTTCCGAATTGAACACTTCGAAGAATTTTGTACTGCATGCAACATCATCAGTCTGTTCCGATCGAACGACGGGAGTACGCATACCGCTATTGTATGAGGCACTTGTTGCTTTTTCTATCAAGCGGTTGCCTGATTCATCGGCTTGAGGCGCATAAAAGTCACAGGTCGTTTCGTGAATATCAAATGTACGATGCTCATTCTCATCTGCAGCCACAAGCATCAGTTTATAGTAATTGTTCTCCTTAAGGACTGAAGATTTGACATTGGGGAAGAGCCCCAACTCCAAATTCACTCTCAAGGCATTTTTAAAGTCAATAATGCGACCTTCTCCTTCCTTTAAAGGTGAAATCTTATATTCTTTCTGATAATCGTGCCCCTTGAAATGAATGCTCACAACGACCTTTGTGGTTAGCTCCTTGATCCGACATGATAAATTGTCCACGTCAATCACCCCCAAGGCATAGTCGGTGAATGGCAACAAATAGCCATAATCACGCTCCTTCTTACCTTCCATATCGGGAACATAGAAGTTATCCTTTGAAATGGCATATGGGAGCTTAAGCAGGCAATCGGTAAAGAACTTATTCACATCAACGGCATTGCTTGAGCAGACTGTGATGCCCGAAAACTCCAATTTTTCATTGTTCTCAGACTCTACTGGAATCCATTCCGGCTGGTAATCTATGCGAATGTCTGCGTCCGTATCGCCAAAAGAAAGGATGTATTTCTTCATCTCATCCATTTCGGGTGCCACGTCACGGCTGAACATCTGATACATGTAATTCTTGAAATCGACAGGACGCTGATCGAAGAGTTCCACTGCACCAAAATAGCAATCGCGATTGCGTTTTGACTCCATAGAACGGCGAGGCAGATTCATTCCTTCATATCTTTCTCCCATATGCACCTGTCGAAACGTATTGTTGGCTTCCCTCACATCCATCCGGTCCATATCTGGAGGAGTCACAAATCCAGTGATGGGCGAACTGGTGGCCAAAAGCATTTCCTTGCCATTCTCTCGAAGCAGGATGAAGAACAGTTTGGGCAGACGAATGTCGGTCGGATAATAACTGTTCACGGCATTATACAGTACGGGCATCTTCCGTTTCAGGTTGGCCATGTTCTCTTCATAATTCCATTCCCGTATGACAATGTCACGACGATTGTTCCAATGATTGCGATGAAACTGCAAATTGAACAACAATTCATACACATCCAAGCAGTCCGACACGAGGCGTTCATAAGCCAACCCGGCTTCATTCTGAGGTTCCAACCGTTCCTCTAACACTCTGCGGAATGCTTCACGAAACACGAAAAAGCGTGCAAACGGAGTGGGAAGAGCATTTAAGGCCCCTCCATTTCCCGTTTTCTGTTCATGAATTTTGTGCAGATCGTCGCGTGTAATTTTTCCTCGTTCGCTTGTCCATTCCTGTCCATCAAGTCCACGATCAATGATGTTCAGATCTATGCTTTTAGGGTCGTTCATGTTCTAATTCATTTATTCGTTTGTTCGGGAATCAGTACGTTGGTATATTGATTGATGGCCTTATGGGCAAAATTAAGCAAGTGGCGAATGCAATTATCATGCTTTTCGGATTCCGCCCGACTGGCCTGAATCATGCCAAGCAAAAGATACGACACATCCTTCATTTCCGAGGACGTTTGTTTAATCCACCCCGAAATGTCTTTCTCGTTATCCAGATACAAGGGTGCAAAAGCACGATTGTTGGTAGCCAAATCGTCATACCATCCCTTGAACTTATCAAGGAATTCACTCAACTTGCCAAAATCATTGCTATGATAGAAACTGTCATCCATAGAGCGCCACACCTTTAATGGAAAATACTTTTCATTAGGAAGCACTTTGGTCAAAAGGCGAAGCAAAGTTAAATCTGCCAATGGTTTGACGATATTGTTATAGGCATCACCAAGCGACACTTTGTCAAGCGAAGGCACATTCTGACGGATGGCACGCGACAGATATTGATTCGTATCCTGTTTCTCACGAGTCAAAAAGTCGAAAAGCGCACTGGCTGCCACCAATTCAATGAAATGCGCCTGATCCTTTTGTTCGGCTTCATTGTTGGCATAAGTAGCCCAATTCTCCGTTTGTTCACCCGCATAATAGAGGTAATCAGATTGCACAGTATCCTCATAATACGCCAATGCCGACTTGGCTTTCGTCAAGAAAGTGGTGGAATCGATATCGCTATTCGTAACGCCGGGATCCTCCAATGAGAAATAAGGCAGCACCGTAACCGCGCCCAACAGTGCCTGGCTCAACAATGGATAGTCCTTCGATTCACGGATTTTCTTTTCAATCAGCGGATAGCCCGAAGCACCGGTTCCACCAAATATAGAGCTAATGATAAAGACTCGATCGCCTTCATAAAAATTATCCTTGAAAGCCTTGAACCAATTGGCCCCCTCTACCATATCACTCAAGATGACCGTACCGACGTTGGGGTTTCCTTTGAATCCTACGGCCAATTTACTGTTGAGATTTTTCTGCGAAAATAGCGTTTGAACCAAATACTTATTGGGGGCGTCGTCCGACAAGTTTGCTTTGATGTAATCACCAAATCGGCGTTCATCGCCTCCCATTTCATCCGTGTCATTCTGTTGGTTGTTTAACTCTTTCAAGCGCGGCATTTTTGTGGCAAAGAATCCGTCAAGTGGATTCAATGTTTCGCTGTCATGCTGAACGGTAAGCTTATAAATGGAGCGATAATCTTCAAGAAGCGTGTTAAGCCCTTTTCGCTCATCAAGATCACGATGCGGATCAACCAATATGGGGACTATGGCATAGCCATTTGTATTCATCCCCGCGGCCAGAAGCATGGTCACAGCTTTCATGACACGCATGCCTGTGCCACCAATGCAAAAAACAAAAACTTTCTTCATGCGTGTTTCTTCTTTAATAAAAACGGAAACTTAATACTTAATGGGCAAGCATTGCCCTTGCCCATCTTTTCTATAAGACAGGATACTATGAAAGAGGCTACCAGAGCATAGAGGGCGTTCAATAATGAAAACTTCAACAAAAGTCCTTGATCAAAAGCAGGATTCTTAGCCACCCAATAGTTCAAGCCATACGTTGCCCCCAACACCAATATGAAAACAATCCCCCAAGTAGTAAACAGATATTTCGGTTTATAATGACGACCCGAAACACTATTGAAGGGAAAGTAATAGATCAAACAAGATGCCAAAACCACCACAAACATGAGGAGCAGCAGCATCCAATCGATTCCTTCAAGAGAATTCCATAGTTTCATTGCCGCCTTTTTGGCGGATTCATTATCTGCATATTTTTCCAAATACTTTCTCTTGCTAAGAAACGGCCATAATATATTCAAAAAGGATACCATCATTGTATTATTGATTTTTACTAATTAGGATATGCACGGGATTGGACTCCTTAAATCTTTGCATGCTGGAATAGAAACCACGCAAAAGGTTTATCATCGAGAAGGTTGTTGTCACTTCATTCACGTCATTCGAGTTGAGAAAACGACAGAAAGCTTCATTCGGCATTTGTACCTCAGGACATTTCAATGAAATTTCAAATATATCGGATTCTTCATACATATTCGAAATGACCAAAGGAACTTTCACGTGTGCCGTACGTTTAAGCGATTTCCCATCATCATAAGTTATCTCGTAACCTATTTTCTTGAAATCAAATTGCGCCTCCGTGCCTTCATTGCTTTTGACCGTCAAATATTTTGCCAACGAATCCTTGTTTTCAAACAACCACGGATAATTCGTAATGTCAATGCTCAGCTGAAGCGTGCATTCGTCTTCAAAGCTGCCATACGATTTGTTTTCATCAATCTTTGTCAAATAGTCACAGTCGGTCACTGCAATTGACGGCGAAAGATAATCAATGCCCCATTCCATTTCATCCACAAACGATCCATTATGCTTGAGGAGTGTGGAAATGAAATTACGCATGAACACAACGTTCTCTTGTTTGCCCACTACCAAGTAATAATAAGGTGAAGAATCCGTCACGACTTCGCAGTCTTTATTTAGATAGGCCGATTTTGCAGCAATAAGGCCAACGGCTACTCCAGGATGGCGCATCATGATGTTACGCACATCTGTAGAATATTGGTCCAGCAAAACATTCTTGGCTGCATTACCGACAGGGTCGTATTTCAAGTCTGAAATGAGCACACCTACTTCTGAATCCTTTACACTTACGGTGTCTAACATTCGCGATATCATGTCGGGCACATTCGTGGACGAACTGGAAACGAATGCACCGCGATTCATCCCATCTCGAAATACATTGACGGGCAGTTCTTCAGCATCAGCTCCTTGCGTAGTATAGACGTTGACCGAACCATCCGTATCGACAAAATCGGTCACAACCGACCACACATCATGTTTAAAACCTGTAGCCTGACCAGACCGGAAGAATCCATTCATGCTGCCTGAAACTTCCGCAAAGAATTTGACTTCTTTGGGTTCTTCCTCTGTTAGCACATGAATTTTTTCTTTGCATTTGCCATACTCATGAAAGAATGTAGTATCTGTAGTGTTAATCACTTTTTGACACGAATTCAACAAGGGCATTGCTGCAAAAAAACAGATCACGAAAAGTACGAAAGCCCTATAGTCCCCAAAAAACATTGAACGGACGCTTCGTGAATTGGATTTGAAATCGGTAGATATTTGCTCCATTGTTCTTGATTTTCATTCAAGGTTATCAAACAAAAAAGCGTGGGATTCGCCCGCTGCCAATCCCACCTTCGAGGCCTTCGCAATGCCCTTACTGTCGAGACGGACAACTGCAGAAAGCCCACGCATGGCATATAATAACCCCATACGCGGACAGCCGCATGCACACTCTAAAGTATGCACACGACACCCCACGGCTGGGCAAAAATATACCTACCGTGAGCATTCATCGTTGTCTTGCCTTTTGACAGTATTCGGAAGTTGCGAAGTTTCGAAGGTCAAAGACAAGCGTTGGATAAACGCTCTTTTACTAATATGTCACACCCACCCGCTTAAACCCGTTGCGAGCTTTCTGCGAATGAATGCTTTGCAAAGGTAATAATTTTTCATAAATCCTCTGAATGATACACTGACAAAATCTTGCAGTACATTGAGAAACATAAGAAAAATGGGTGACAACCTGCCATGCAAGTTGTCACCCATTCTGTTCACATCATTTTCATTTTGTTCGAGGCAAGCCATCTTTCACCACGGCGGGATTGCCGTCCTGATCCTCCCATTGGATCTTGGCAATACGCTTCCGCGATTCCACGGGGCCTCCCAACCAGTCGCAGGGATGGAAGAGGTGCTCTTCATCCCCATCGTAAGTGATGCAACTCACCTCAAAGCAATGAGACGGGCCGCAACCGCAGTCTTCAATCACTTCAAACTGCGTAAGCGTGGCACCATCAAACAGAGGCGACTGAGAAGTGATGTTGATGTCATGTTCATCACAATCGAGGCAATGCAATACCTCTAGAATCTTTTCTAATTTCATATCACTGAACTAAAAATTACATCATATAGTACTGATAGGTTAGAAGCCTAAGATCAATTTTCATATCACTTTCCTCTCACCTCCAACCGTTTTTCGCGGCCGATGGTTTCGGCGTAGGGGTAGTTGCCCCAGTTGGATTCGAGGATGTTGGGGTTGATCATTTCGTTGAACCACCAGTCGTAGTGGGCTCGGGTGATGAGTCCGAGATCCCAAGCTTCGTGCACCTGCGAGGCAATGGACACGCCGTAAAGCTCGCGCAGATCGATGAGTTCCTCCAAATGGAGCTGCTCACGGGGGACAGAACCGAACTCCTCGAGGAAAGTGGACTTGGGGAAGAGAAAGAAACTGGCGAAGAGGTTGCAACGCTTCTCCTGTGAGAATTCGCTGTCGTCGGGGAAGGTGAGGAGCAGATGGGCCAGCTCGTGGGCTGCCGTGAAACGCAGGCGTTCGGTGTTGGTGCGCTTGCGACGCATGTCGAGCACGATGAAGGGGTGTTCGTGTTCGTCGCGGGTGGCGGCTCCCAACACGCCTTCGGGGAGTTCGGTGGAGAGGATGCGCAGTCCCTTACGCTCCATCAGTCGAAGCAGACCGGGAAGCGGGCCGTCGCCACATCGCCAGCTTTTGCGAAGCTGGTCGGCAGCACGGATGGCATCATCGACGGTGCGCACCTTAAATCCCTTGAGCGGATTGACGAAGGCGGGCACTTGGCCGAGAGCCTTGCGCTCCTTGTTGAAATAGCGCTCCGCCCAGAAGGTGATGCGGGCTTCGAGAACGGTGAATTCTTCATCGGTCATCTTTCCACCGGTAGTGGTGCGAAGCAGGGGAAGATCGATGCGCAAGTTGTCGCCTTGAAAATAGCTGACGCTGACTCCCATCACTTCGGCCAAGGCTTCACGTGCCTTCTTCTTGGGCTGCATGACGCCGAGTTCGTAACGCGATACACTCTGTTTGGTGACGACACCACCTGCAAGGTCCACCAATTTCTGCATACTGTAGCCCATCATGTGACGGGCCTCCTTCATTCTGATTGAAAATTCGTCTAATGCCATTGCTTTCTTATTATTTTGTTGTCAAAGATAGGAATAAAAAATTTCACAGTCAATGGTTGGGGCGTTTTTAACAAAATGTTTTTTACAATCGGGTGCAAAACGATGGTGCCAACCCTGTTTTTGCTCTCGTTCCTGCAGCGCGACATCTTCACCTTGTTGTAAAAAAACGCATACCGCTGCATGAGAATGTGACTGGGGGGAGAATGCAAAGGCCATAGTGTGGAAGGGGGACTTCAACAAGGGTCATAACATGTTCTTCAGCATAAAAAGGAGAAATAAACCGTTCTAAGTTTGGAATGATTACAGAAAGGACGTAACTTTGCTATATGAAGAAAAGCTTCAACACCCTACGGAAAGCATGGCTGCTCTATGCCGACGGATTTCGGCAAATGACCTGGGGGCGCACCTTGTGGATCATTATTCTGGTGAAACTGTTTGTGCTCTTTGCCGTGCTGCGTCTGTTTTTCTTCAAGCCCGCACTCGACGGACTTGACGAAGCGGAAAAAAGCGAACAGGTGGGGCGGAATCTATGTCCCTGAAGCAGAGTGCGCTCGGCTGCGTCATCCTGCCGGCAAAGGCAATGCCAGCAGCCCACCTGCTGCTCCCCACTGACGAGAAAAAAAATAAGAATCTTAACTACATACCACTATGACTCTACTCACCGCTCTTGAGGCAAGCACCATCGACTGGTCGCGCCTGCAGTTTGCACTGACGGCCTGTTACCACTGGTTGTTCGTGCCGCTCACCCTCGGACTGGCTCTCATCCAGGGGGTGATGGAAACCACTTACTATGTGACGAAGGAAGAACGCTGGAAACGCACGGCGCAATTCTGGATGAAACTCTTCGGCATCAACTTTGCCATCGGAGTGGCCACGGGACTGATTCTGGAATTTGAATTCGGCACAAACTGGAGCAACTACTCCTGGTTTGTGGGCGACATATTCGGTGCTCCGCTGGCCATCGAAGGCATCGTGGCGTTCTTCATGGAAGCCACGTTCATTGCTGTGATGTTCTTCGGTTGGAACAAGGTGAGCCGCGGATTCCATCTGGCTTCCACCTGGCTGACAGGACTTGGCGCCACCATCTCGGCCTGGTGGATTCTGGTGGCAAACGCTTGGATGCAGCACCCGGTGGGCATGAGTTTCAACGCCGACACCGTACGCAACGAGATGACGGACTTCATGGCCGTGGCCCTCTCACCCACGGCGGTGGTGAAATTCTGCCACACCGTGTCGAGCGGATGGATGACGGGAGCCGTGTTTGTGGTGGGCGTGAGCTGCTGGTTTCTGCTCCGCCAACGCAACCGCGAACTGGCCCTGCGCTCGATCAAGGTGGGCAGCGTGGTGGGCATAGCCTCCACCCTCATCGTGATGGGCACGGGCGACCAAAGCGGACTGACCATTGCCCGCGAGCAGCCGATGAAGCTGGCTGCCGCCGAAGGACTGGAGCAAGGCGGACAGGGTGCACCCTTCAGCATCGTGCCAGGGGTGGAAGTGCCGGGTGCCCTGTCGGTGCTGGCCACGCACGACATGCACGGCTTCGTGCCGGGCATCAACGACCTGCTCAACGGCTACACGCTGCCTGATGGCACCAGAGTGCCTTCAGCCGACGAGAAGATGGCACGCGGACAAAAGGCCCTGACAGCCTTTGCAGCCTATCGCGAGCAACGGACAACCGACCCGATTGCGGCGCGTGCCGCACTCGACACGTTGCAGGCGCACCAGTCGTGCATGGGCTACGGCTACGTGAAGGACAAAAGCGAACTGGTGCCTCCCGTCGGGATGGTGTACTGGTCGTTCCGCCTGATGGTGGGACTGGGCATGCTGCTCTTTGCGGTGCTGCTGCTGACGGGATGGACGGCACGCCGTGGCCAGCTCCGCAACATGCGATGGCTGCAATGGGCCGGCGTGTGGGCCGTGCCGATGGTCTATGTGGCCGGACAGGCGGGCTGGATCGTGGCCGAAGTGGGCCGCCAGCCGTGGGCCATTCAGGACCTGCTGCCCGTGGGGGTGGCGGTGTCGCAACTCCCGACGACGAATGTGATGATCACCTTCTTCCTCTTTGTGCTGCTCTTCACACTGCTGCTGGCTGCCGAAGTGCGCATCCTGTGCAGGGCCATCAGCTCCTACAATGAAGAGGTCTGCCACGCGGAATAACTTAACCCAACAATCGGAAACGAATCATGATAACCTACACCTTCCTACAAGAATACTGGTGGCTGCTGGTGTCGCTGCTCGGCGGCCTGCTGGTGATGCTGCTCTTCGTGCAAGGAGCCAATTCACTGATTTTCCGCATCGGACACGACGAGGCGGAACGCAGCCACATCATTGCCATCACGGGGCGAAAGTGGGAACTCACCTTCACCACGCTCGTGACTTTTGGCGGAGCCTTTTTCGCCTCCTTCCCCTTGTTCTACAGCACCAGCTTCGGCGGTGCCTACTGGATCTGGATGCTGCTGCTGGTGAGTTTCGTGCTGCAGGCAGTGGCGTATGAATACCAAGGCAAGCCCCACAATCTGTTGGGAGCCAATGCCTACCGTGCCTTTCTGGTGGCCAACGGTTTCGTAGGGCCCTTCGTGCTCGGAGCAGCCGTGGCCACCTTCTTCACGGGATCGGCCTTCAGCGTGAACCACAATGCCATGGCCGACGCATCGGGGCTGGCCTCGCCGGTGATCAGCCAGTGGGACAGTGCCTGGCACGGACTGGAAGCTCTGGCACAACCCTGGAACTGGGTGCTGGGCTTTGCAGTGTTCTTTCTGGCCCGCGTGCTGGGTGCACTCTATCTGCTCAACCGCAACGAGTTGCCTGCATTGGCAGCACGCCTGCGCCGTCAGGTGGCCATTGATGCCGTGCCCTTCGTGGTGTGTTTCGTGGCATTCTTGGGACGTGTGCTGACGGCAGACGGACTGAGCTATGAGGCAGACACGCAGCAGTTTGTGGTGGAACCGCTGAAATACCTGCACAACCTGACGGCCCTACCCGTTGTGGCGGTCGTTCTGCTCATGGGCGTGCTGCTCGTGTTGGCCGGCATGGCCCTGCCGTTTGTGCGCAAAAGGGCCGACAAAGGCGGCATCTGGTGCGCTGGTACGGGCACGGTGCTGACTGTGCTGGCGCTGTTGCTCACGGCTGGACTCAACCACACAGCCTACTATCCCTCACTCACCAGTCCGCAGTCATCGCTCTGCCTGGCCAACAGCTGTTCGAGCGAATTCACGTTGGGCGTGATGGCTGTGGTCAGCCTGCTCATTCCCTTCGTGCTGGCCTACATTGCCTACGCATGGTGGTGCTTGGAACGAAAATGAATCACTGAACAAAACTATCTCATGAACGACCATAGCATTCCCCCCAGTCTGCAAGGGCATGCAGCACATCAGCAACGCTATCTGCAAACGCTGCATGCCCAGCCTTACTACGACCTGATGGCCCCCGCGATCGAACGATTTCTCACGCAGATCATCCGCTCTGGGGCTTTCTACCTTCGTGTGCATGAAAGTACCTTGGAAGGCATTCTCCATTCGCAATCGATCAAAAGCCTGATGGAAGTGGGGCAAGGTGCCACCAACGGCGGACGCGACACGCGCATGGAAAGCACGGCAGCCCTCTACGGCTGCGATGTGACGAAGCTCAAGCCCGAGGAATACCCCAAATATGGATTTCTCTCGCAAAGCGATCCCGAGAAAGACTTGCTGCTGAATGCGCAAATGTGGTGCCAGTATGGCGACGTGTCAATCAAGCTCAACAAAGAACGGCTGCTCCACCGCACGACTTTGACGGTGGGCAATTCGCTCAACTTCGGACGCTGCTACGCCTTGGTGCCCACTCGGGTGGATGAAGTGAAAGCCACCTGTCTGTGCGGCCCGCGTCACACGGAAAAGGGATTGGTGCGGATGAAGGACCCGATGGGCCTCTATGCTTATTTCACCACCCTGATTCTGGAAGGAAAACTCACCGAACGCAATTTTCCCCGAATCGAGAGCATTGCAGGCGAAGCCGCTTCCTTCTTCGAATATTTCGAACTGCAGTACCATGGGCCCCTTTCGCTGACCGATGATGTGGAACGCATTGACCTGCAGGCACCTTCCCCATCACCCGAACTGAAGGCTCTACAGCAGCAGTTTGAGGACATCGGCGTACCGTTTTACCTGCATAAATGATACTGCCAGTTCAAGAGATGCTGACAAAAGAAATTCCCCCATGGACCATTCTATGGAATAGCCCATGGGGGAATTTACGTGTCATAACCGGATTAGAACACCCATTTCACGCCCAAACAAGGGCGGCACTTGAATCCGGCCGTTGAGCCGAAGTTATTGCTGAGTTCGATCTCGGTGCCGACATTGAGGTTTTCACAGCCGAAGAGGTCGCCCACATTATACCACACCTGCGGTTCGGTGATAAACACCGTGCGTTTCTGCTTGAACGTGCCATCGGCCTGAAAGTCGCATCCATGGTTTTCCCACCAGAAATCGGCAAATCCGTCGAACGTGACGCCTTTCAGTCCGAAAAGGTCCTTACAAGTCCACACGGCCGTGAACTGGAGAGGCACCTTGCTGCTGGTGCGATGGATGTTTTTGTAGAGAGCCTTGAGGTTGAGCGTGTTTCGGAAAGTCTTGTCGTGCATGAAATAGTCCACACCGACAAGCCAGGCAGAACTGATGGGGTAGCTGCGGGTGATGCCGCCATCGTATTCCACATGAAGGCTCAAAGGAGCCAGTTTCGTTTTCTGCCAGAAATTGAGGCAACGCGAAATTTCGAGATAGGTGCCGCCAGGGGCTGCACAATGGTCCTTCTGTCCATTGTCCTGCGTGTAGTTGAAGTCGTGGTCAATGAAGAAGTAGGTGTTGCCCCACTTGTCGGCCTTGAACATCTCGAGAGTCATGGTGACAAACTTGCGGTCGGAACCGAAGTCGTAGAACACCTGCATGTTGGTTTGCGCCATCAAGCAGCGCGCACCGAGGAAGAAGCACAGCAAAGTGCTGAAGAATTTGAGTTTCATCGGAAGGTTGTAATGAGGTTGTAAGGAATAGGTGGGAAATGGCATATGCGCACAGTCATCAGCCAAAGGCATAGTTGAGCGCAAAGAGAAGGGCCAGAATGACCAGCGTCCAGTTGAGTTCGGACTTCTTTCCGGCAAACAGCTTGATGAGCACATAACTCATGATGCCCAGGCAAATGCCGTCGGCAATGGAAGAGCAGAGCACCATGGTGATCATCGTGATGAATGCGGGGAAGGAGTCAGACACATCGTCGAGCTTGATTTCCTTGAAATTGTCAACCATCAGCACGCCCACCATGACCAGCGCACCGCTCGTGGCAGCCGAGGGAATGAGCAGGAAAATGGGCGAAAGGAAAATGCTGAGCACGAATAGGGATGCCACGCTGAAGGCAGTCAGTCCCGTGCGCCCGCCTTCGGCAATGCCCGATGCACTCTCCACATAAGTGGTGATGGTGCTGCAACCGAGAACGGCGCCTGCCGTGGTGCCGATGGCATCGCTCAGCATGGCTTCACGCATGTGCGGAATTTTGCCATCGATGGAAAGTCCCGTTTTCTGCATCAGGCCGACGAGCGTGCCGAGCGTGTCGAAGATGTTGACCAGCAGCAGGGAGAAAATGACCATGAACATCTTCGGCGTGAAGAAGTTGGTGAAATCAAACTGGCAAAAGATAGGTGCAATGCTGTGGGGAGCCGATACTGGCATCCAATTGTCGGGAATTTCCGTCACTCCCATGGGAATACCGAGCAAGGCCGAGAGGACAATGCCGTAGAACAAAGCACCTTTCACACCACGGCACATGAGGATGCCGCTCACGAGAATGGAGAAGAGGCCAAGCAGGCAAGTGGGCGTGAAACTGCCGAGTTTGACAAAGGTGTCGGGGTTGGCCACGATGACGGAGGCATTCTTCAATCCGATGAAAGCAATGAACATGCCGATGCCTGCCGAAATGGCATGCCGTAGGTTTTTGGGAATGCTGTCGAGAATAAGGTCGCGGATGTTGAGGAAAGTGATGGCAACAAAAATCACGCCTTCAACAAGGAGCACAGCCAAAGCTTGCTGCCAGCTAAGTCCCATGGCCTGACACAAGGTGAAGGCAAAGAAAGCATTGAGCCCCACACTGGGCGCCTGCGCAAAGGGCAGCTTGGCCATAAATGCCAGCAGAAAGGTGGCGATGGCTGCAGAAATGGCAGTGGTGGTGAAGAGCGCCCCCTTGTCCATGCCGGTGGTGGAAAGGATGGCAGGATTGAGCGCAAGAATGTAGCACATGGTGAGAAATGTGGTCACTCCGGCCACGATTTCTGTCTTCAGAGAATGCTTCTTGGGATTGAATCCCAAAGCTTTTTCAAGTAGCATAACGTGTTGAATATGTTATAGGAGTTTATGTCTGCAAAGTTACAAAAAAATTAAAAATCCCCATATAGGAACGGCTCTTAGGCTTCAGTCCGAGAGGCTGGAACGCAAGCAGCAGACAGCACGCCAGACTAAAAAGAAAAACCGTACGCTCTTTCACAAGAACGTACGGCCCAGTTGAAAATACTTCTATGTTTTTAGATCAATTCCAAAGTATCAGAAGCAATGAGCAATTCCTCGTCAGTAGGAACTACCACCACTTTCACACGACTGTCGTCAGTGGAAATGATTTCCTCCTCACCACAGTTCTTACGGTTCTTTTCGGCATCAAGCTTGATGCCCATGAATTCAAGTCCTTCGCATGCGCCTTGACGCACATCCCACTGATGTTCACCAACACCGGCGGTGAATACGACGATGTCGACGCCTCCCATGGCTGCGGCATAAGCACCGATGTACTTCTTGATGCGGTAGTCGTACATCTCCATGGCCAGTTTAGCATGTTCGTTACCTTCACGGATGGCGGCTTCCACTTCACGGATGTCGCTAGAGATGCCCGAAATGCCGAGCACACCGCTCTTCTTGTTGAGCAAGTCGCTCATCTGGTCGGGAGTGAATCCCTCCTTCTTCATGATGCTGAGCACAGCAGAGGGATCCACATCACCCGAACGGGTGCCCATCATGAGTCCTTCAAGCGGAGTGAGCCCCATGGAAGTGTCCACACACTGACCATGCTTCACGGCAGAAACAGAAGCACCGTTGCCGATGTGGCAAGTGACGATGTTCACATCCTCGGGCTTCACGCCGAGCACTTCGCACACACGGGCAGTGACGAAGCGATGGCTGGTGCCGTGTGCACCCCAACGGCGGATGTTATTGTTCTCGTAGTACTTGTAGGGAACGGCATACATATAAGCCTTGGCGGGCATGGTCTGATGGAATGCCGTGTCGAACACGAACACCTGAGGCAGTTCGGGAAGCATCTGCTTCACGGCCACATAACCCTTGAGGTGTGCTTCAGAGTGCAGCGGAGCCAACTCCATATATTGCTTCCACTCCTCAAGCATGGCATCGGTCACCACTTGGCTCTTGGTGAAACGTCCGCCAGCCACGATGCGGTGGCCTGCTGCGCTGATTTCATCGAGGCTCTTGATGGCTCCGTACACGGGGTTGAGCAGCGTGTCGAACATCAGTTTGATGCCTTCGGTGTGAGTGGGGCACGGCGATTCGATGATTTTCGTTTCGCCATTGATTTTCGTTTTGAGGAAAGAGCCTTCCAGACCAATCTTTTCTATGCCGCCGGCTGCGAGCACGCTCTTGTCGTCCATTTCGTAAAGTTTGTACTTGATGGAAGAGCTACCGCAGTTGATAACGAGAATTTTCATTACGATTCAGTGTCTTGTGAAAATGTTTTGAAAAAAGTGGGAGTTATTCAGCCTCCTTGGCAGCGATGGCCTGGTTGGCAGTGATGGCAATCATCTTGTACACATCATCCACGGAGCAGCCACGAGAGAGGTCGTTCACCGGACGGGCAATACCCTGAAGGATAGGACCGATGGCAGTGGCATGACCGAGGCGCTGCACCAGTTTGTAGCCGATGTTACCCACTTCGAGGCTGGGCACTACGAGCACATTGGCCTTGCCGGCGATGGAGCTGCCGGGAGCCTTGGATGCGCCCACTGAAGGCACGAGTGCCGCATCAGCTTGGAGTTCGCCGTCGATGGCGAGATTAGGATCAAGTTCCTTGGCAATGGAGAGGGCCTCCACCACTTTATCCACCACTTCGTGCTTGGCCGAGCCCTTGGTAGAGAAGCTCAACATGGCCACACGGGGTTCGATGCCAGCCACAGCCTTGGCCGTGCGTGCCGTGCAAACGGCAATCTGTGCCAACTGATTGGCATCTGGCACCGGAGTCACGGCCACATCGCCCATGACGAGCACGCCGTTGTCGCCACACTCGGGAGCGTGGGTGAGCAGCAGCATCGCGCCGCTGACACAAGTGATGCCGGGAGCAGTCTTGATGATTTGAAGCGCAGGACGGAGCACATTGCCGGTGGTGTTGCGTGCACCAGCCAGCTGGCCATCGGCATCGCCGCTCTTGATGATCATGCAACCGAAGTAGAGGGGGTCGAGCACCTTCTTGCGGGCTTCCTCGATGGTCATGCCCTTCTTCTTGCGAAGCTCACAGAGGAGTTCTGCATATTCTTCCTTCTTCGGACTGGTGGCGGGATCAATGATGGTGGCACGGTCGATGTTGCCGAGTCCCCATTCCTTGGCGAGCTGATGAATTTCGTCCACATTGCCGAGGATGATCAAGTCTGCCACGCCGTCAGTGAGAATTTGGTTGGCGGCTTTCAACGTACGTTCTTCCGTGCCTTCCGGCAGCACAATGCGCTGCTTGTTGGCTTTGGCACGAGCAACGAGTTGTTCGATGAGTTCCATTGCTTACTATGATTGTATTTTTTATTTCATAATCTGCACCCGCTGCCATAGTTTTCAGTAAGAATAGGCAGCGAGGGGAGTGCCGGAAAGTAGGTTTGGGACGCTGCTTGCCGAACACTCCGCAAAATTACACAAAAAAGTTATGGCATTCCATTTTTCCCACAAAAAAAACGCGTTTTGCAGCGAATAATTTTGGGAAAAACTGAAAAAAGGACATCCGACGGTGCGATTCCCGCCACGAATCGCCATGTGCAGTGAACGATAGGCGCCCTTTTCTGTTCACAATTGTTGCGCACGCATCCTTTGCAGACGGTGTAAACGGCGCTGCCGTTGCCATTTCCGCCACACGCCCATACCAACCTTAGGCCAGGACGGGATGTGCTTCACCTGATGGCGCACCATCGGGATGTCCCACAACAGCATGAGCAGTGCGAAAAACAGTCCGGCCAGAAGCGTCCAACCGAAAAGGATCTTGACGCTTTGCGCAAGCAGTCCTTCCACCAGCTGTTCCATCAGTTGGCCGAAATGCCGGTTCGAAGCCGAGAAGCGCACGGAATCGACATATTGGGAATAGCGCGCGAACCCGTCGGCCACGTAATACTTCATGCCGAAAGCATGCAAAGCGGCTCCGAGCAATCCGCCGAGCAACATGTGAAGCACGTTGAACACCGAGAGAGCCTGAAAGAAATGCTCAAACGACATGATGGCATGCAGACACCACATGAATGCAATGCACAGCACGGCATAGGAGAATCCGCGGCAGACAATGGGCAAGCGGAGCTGCTCGATGGCGAGAGACGAGTCGACCAGAAAATAGAAGCCACCGGCGTAGAGCACAAAGAAAAAGAGTGCAAAGGCAATGAGTTTGTACACATTCCAACGCATAAGTTTCAACCACCCCAAGGCAAATAGGCAGCCGGCCCAAATGCCGGGCAGCGACCATTGGTTGAGGGCCTCGTAAGTGTGGTCGGCATAGTGCATCACTTCCTCATAGTATATCATCTCCAGCACATGTTCGCAGGAAAAGAGCGTTTCCACCACCCCGATGAGCAGGATGACGGGCACCACGTAGCGATAGCGCCACATGGCCGGCTCGAAGAAGGGCATCGGGCGGTGCCACATGCGGTGAAGGCTGAATGCCAATGTCAGGAGGGAAGTGCCGGTGAGGAGTCTGAAATCGGCACTTTTCCACCAGTCGAGCCAGTCGCCGTAATTGAGGAGGCAAGTCACCTGCAGCGTGAATGCCATCCACAGCAGCCCGCCCAGCCAATCAATGCCCTTGAGGGGAATGATTCGAGGCATCGCATGAAACGGGCGAGTCAATGCAGCCTGCACCAGCAGCACCAGGAGCATCAGCCCCATTACGAGCCAATGCATGTGCACCCAGTGTGATTCGTGGGCAAACCACGCGGCCAGATAGCCCGTATACTCGATGGAAGTGAGCAGAATGATGTGAAGCAAGGGGAAGAACACGGCAAAATCGCGCTTGGGAGTCATCCACAACTGGATGGTCGACATGCACTCAAAGGTGCCCTGTATCTTGGCCATGCCGCACAGCTCGCAAATGCCCCACAGCAGTGGAAGCGGCAGCTGGAGTGTGGCCAGCCATTGGCATAGCAAGACGACAGCGGCAGAAGCCATGAGCAGCAGCTTGTTGGAGAAGCGGAACTTCATGCGGAAGAGCACGGGAAAATAAAAGGCCATGCCGCAAAGTGTGGCATAAAGGCACATCTGCACATCCTCGCGCATCACGCCCCACTCCCCCACCACATTGTTCATGGCCCCGAGATACATGCCATTGGAGAACTGGAAGCAGAAAGCCAACACCACATATATCCACGGGCGCACCCACTTCGGCACCCATTCATGATACATGGGCATGGCAAACACCATAGGAGGCCCATCGTGGCCTTCGGCCGGTTTGCGCGCGGATTCGGTTTTTGATATCATTTCAGACATATGCATGGAATTATTCATTAAGGGGCTCGTCATCTCGCCACGTGGCACTCCACATTCATGCCCGCACGAAGCCGCTTCATTTCATCACAAGGAGTGAGGCGGATGCGCACGGGAATGCGCTGTTCCACTTTCACGAAATTTCCCGTCGCATTGTCCTGCGGAATGAGCGAGAAGGCCGAGCCTGTGGCATCGCTGATGCGTTCCACTTGCCCGTGGAAAGTGAATCCCGGCACGGCATCCACGGTCATGTCGACCGCCTTCCCTACGGAAATGCCCGGCAGCTGCGTTTCACGGAAGTTGGCAACCACCCAAAGTTCGGCATCATCCACAATGTCAACCATGGTCTGTCCGGGCTGCACGAGCTGCCCCACATGAATGTTTTTCTTTCCCACCACGCCATCGGCCGTGGCCACGATCACCGTATAGGAAAGGTTGAGGCGAGACAGCTGCACTGCGGCCTGGGCCACTTCTATGCCCGACTGGCTTTGGCTGAGACGGTGCGCCTGCTCCGCCTTGGTACTCTGCAGCACGCCCTGGCTGCGTGACACTTGCTCATATCGTGCTTGCGCCGCCAGATAGGCCGTGTGCACCTGGTCGTACTGCTGCTGCGTGACGGCATCGTCCTTGAGCAGTTGTTCAAAGCGTTTGTCCTCGCGTCGGGCATTGTCGAGCTGCACGCGAGCCTCCTCTATGCCGGCATCGGTGGTGTGGATGTTTTCTTGCGTGGTCTGCATGCCGGAACCGGTGGCATCTTTCCCGGCGCGTGCATTGGCCAGATCGGCTTCAGCCTGTGCCAAGCGGAGGCGGAATTCCGCGTCCTCAATCACCACGAGCGTATCGCCCTTGTGCACGCGCTGGTACTCCGAGAAGCGTATTTCCTTGATGAAACCGCCCACACGGGCATTGACCGGGGTGATGTGCTGCTGCACGGTGGCATTGTCGGTGAACTCGCCGTCACCGAAGTGCACGAAGTGGTCCACCACGAGATACACTCCACCAGCAAGGAGGAGGAGCACGATGAGATTATAGATGATGCGTAAGAGATTTTTCTGTTTCATTGGAGTATATGGATGTCTGGAATGATTTGGAAAATGTAGTATTTGGATACGGTGTTTGTCAAAGTGCATGGGCAGCGAACCTCAAGGCAAAGGCACATTGCACCAGCTGGATGCGTGCATTCTCAAGTGCCAGCTCGGCTTCCAGTTTCATGTTGGCTGCATCGGTCAGGTCGGTCACGATGGCCAACCCGTTCTTGTAGCGGTTGCTCACCACCTCATAGTTTTCCTGCGCCAGCTGCACACTTTTGCGGCAAGTGGCCAAAGCGGTGCGCGCGGTGCCGTAATTGACAAAAGCCTTATGCACTTCATCGTTCACCTGCTGCTGGGCAACGGTGCGTTGGTCAGAAGCCAAACGTGTGCCGAGAGCGGCCTGACGAATGTGCCGTTTGCTCTTGAAAAGGGAGGAAAAGTTATACGTCACACCCAGTCCGACAAACCAATAGTTCAGATTCTTGTTGATAGGCGGCACTTCAATCGTGATCGGTCCATCGAGGTGATCCTCCGCCATCAGTGCCACCTTGGGCAGGCGTTCAGCCTTGGCCATCTGCTCACGTGTGCGGCTCATGTCAGTGGCCAACTCCGAGCGTTTCAGTCCGAAATGGTTGACCGCGGCCGTCTGTTGCCACCAAGCTTCATCTTTCAGAAAATCGCCCGGCTCATCGAAAGCATTTTCAGCCAGCATTTGCACATGGGCGGAGTCGGTGCCCAGTGCCGTCAGCAACTGGTGGCGAACGATGCTCTGCTCGTCAGCCACGGCCGTTTCGCCCAAGGTCATCTGCTGAAGCTGGAGTTCGTAGCGCGTCACATCGTTGCGAAGCGCCACTCCCTGCTCGCGCCGTTTGCCCATCAATGCGATCTGGTCGGCAGCCAGCTGCTTGTTGCGCACATACACTTCCTGCTGGTTGTGCAAGCTGTGCAGCTGAAGATAGAGGGCAACGAGCGCCATGCGCACCCGCTGACGCGTTTCGCCCGCTGCCAAACGCTGCATGTCGGCATTTTGCCTTGCCAGGTTGATTTGGCTGCGAATGGCTCCGCCCGCATAGAGCACCTGCTGGGCCTGGAGCAGAAAATTGTTGCCATAATGCGGCATGGGAGCTGAGGTGCTCTCGCCGAAATGACGATTCCACAAGCGGGCATTTCCCAAATACGACACCGACACCTGGCCGTTCACATCGGGAAGCTTGGCCATTCGTGCCGATTCGATGCCGGCTTCGGCTTCAGCAATGGCCGACTGCAAGGAATGGATGGTTGCATTGTGGCGTTCTGCCACTTCAAAAAGTTCGTTCACTCTGTGTTCCAAGGCATCGTTCTGCGCCGATGCCACGGAGGTCACGGACCAAAGGGCCACACTCCCGAGGAGCGTAGCCAGCAGTCTCTTTTGAGGTTTCATCATGCTGGGATGGTGAGATTGAGAATAAATTAAGATGTGTGTGGGGGATATGCAACGGCAAGGCACCCGCTTTCACAGCTGGCACCTAAGCATAACAGTGCGTGATGTACGCTTTGACTGTAGGGGTATTAGATTTGGGCACACACTCCCCACGAATGGAACTTGTGTACCTTGTTGAATGAACGAAAAAAGCAATGTTGGAAATTCGTCAACATGTCATGAGCCTTCTGAAGCAGCGTGACAACGTGTCGGCCTTACCCGTCTATCATGATGGGCAAGACTTTACTTGCTTGAAAGCGTGTGCAAAGTTACGCACTTTTTTCGGATTTTCCAAAAAAGCGCAGATGCAACCTTTTGTAACGGCAAACCGTCCTCACACGAGCAGCAGCACGATTCCAGCCACAGTGACGGCCACGCCCACCAGCGCCAGCAACACGCCACAGCGCTCATAGCCGCGGCGATAGGCCTCAAGGCTGGCAAAGAACAGTGCCAAAGGAACAAGCCACAGCATTTGCGTGAGCACATAGAGCAGGAAACGGCACCACGACGAATCGCTTGTGCCAAATGGGGTGGCACCAAAAAGATAGAACATGGACAGCAACAGCGGCAGCAGGTTGACTCCGGCCAGTGCAAGCATCCATTTGGGAAAGTCGGACATAACTAAAAAAAAATCAGAATGGAATGATGAGTTGATACAAATCTTGCAAGAGCAGGCCGCCATTCCAAAGAACGGCGGCCTGCCATGTGTGTGTGTGAAACGGCATTCACGCCTCTGGCTCAGGACAAGCTCATTCGATGCGCTTCACCATTTCACGGAAGATGTCGGCCATGAGCGGCTGAACGGCATCGGCAGCCTTCTGCACTTCCTCGTGGCTCACTTCCACGATCTTGCCTTCCACGCCCAGGTCGGTGATGATGCTGATGCCGAACACACGGATGCCGCAATGATGCGCCACGATCACTTCCGGCACAGTGGACATGCCCACGGCATCTGCGCCCCAGATGTGATACATCTTATACTCGGCCGGCGTTTCAAACGTGGGGCCTTGCGTAGCCAGATAAACGCCCTCCACGGTGTGGATGCCCTTCTCCTTGGCAATGGCGCGAGCCATGTCGAGGAACTCATGGTCGTAAGCCTCGTGCATGTCGGGGAAACGCGGTCCTGTGGGGAAGTTAGGCCCATGCAGCGGATGTTCGGGCATGAAGTTGATGTGGTCGGTGATGAGCATGAGGTCGCCAATCTCGAAGTTGGGGTTCATGCCGCCCGAAGCATTGCTCACGAAGAGATTCTTCACGCCCAGTTCGTACATCACACGCACGGGGAATGTCACCTGCTTCATGTCGTAGCCTTCATAGTAATGGAATCGTCCCTGCATGGCGAGCACGTCCTTACCGCCCAAACGTCCGAAGATCAGTTTTCCACTGTGGCCTTCCACCGTGCTCACGGGGAAATTCGGAATTTCCTTGTAGGGAAACTCATCCACTATTTCGATTTCCTGAGCCAAACGGCCCAAGCCGGTGCCCAGCACGATGGCTGTCAGCGGACGCATCTGGGTGTGCTGCTTGATCCATTCAGCTGTCTCTTTGATTTGCTCTAACATAGTCTATAATGATTTGGTTGAAATTGCTTGTATGCTCATTGCCCGGCACCACCTCCACCGTAATGGGTTGCACCCAAAGGCGTTCCGTCAACGGCGAAGGAAGCAGGGGGAAGATTTTTCGCAGGCGTTCGATGTCCTTCTGCGTGGTCACCGCCCATTGGCCCGGCATCTGCTGCCACAAGTCGGCCAGCCGTCGGGCATCGCGGGCCGTGAAATCGTGGTGGTCGCGAAACTCCGCCAGTGTCACCTCTGCCCCACTCGCCTGCAGGTGTTTCACCAGCGGCTGCGGATTGGCAATGGCTGCAATCACCAGCACCTTCTGCCCACCAAACGGACTTTCCCCATCCTTGCCTTGCCACAGCTTGGCGCAAGCACCTTGGGGCACCGGGTTGGCATAAACGATCCGGCTATAGAAAAGGCTCTGCCAGGGCTCCACTTCCAAAGGCGGGCGTTCGCCCTCTCCGCACTTTGTCACCACCACCGCCCGTGCCCTGACGGCCGATGAAGCGGGTTCGCGCAACCTGCCCCAAGGCAAGAGGTGATCGTGGATGTAGAGGCGGTGGGCATCGGTGAGCAGGATGTTGAACCCCGCTTTCACATAGCGGTGCTGGAAGGCATCGTCAAGCACAATGACGTCGGCACACGGGGCTGCCGTGAGCAAACGGTTGATGCCTTCTGCCCGATTCGCACACACGGCCACGGTGGCGAAGGGACAATTCTGCTTCACCTGAAACGGCTCGTCGCCGATGTCCTCCGCCGTGGAGGCCGGTGTGGCCAGCACGAAACCGCGGGAGTGACGGCCGTATCCTCTGGAAAGCATGGCCACTTGCCATCCCTGCTCATGCAGCAGCCGGAGGATGTGTTCCACAAAAGGCGTTTTGCCCGTGCCGCCCACAGCCAGATTGCCCACCCCGATGACGGGAAGCAGATAGGAGCGCACGGGCAGCACATCCCAATCGAAGAGTTTGCCGCGAAGCTTGACTACGGTGCCGAACAATCCGGCCAAAGGCGCAAGCAGGAAGGAAAGATTCATGGCAAGCGCGTTATTTGAAATTCGGAACGAAGAACATGCGTGCCTGCAGGTTGGCCTGCCCCTTGAGTGTGCTGACGAAGCGCAGCGGAGCATAGTATTCGCCCAAGGAAGCCTGCAGCTTCTCCTCCAGGTAGTCGCGGTCGAAGGTCGATTCCATGAACTGGGCATACCAGGGAGCCGGAGCCGGTGCTGTCGTCACGGCATACTCCTTGAGGTGTGCGCGGCGCGCGGCCTCAGCCACGGCATCGTCAAGCGTGCCGAGCTTGTCCACCAGTTTGATTTGCAGCGCCTGACGGCCCGTCCACACACGTCCCTGGGCAATCTTGTCCACATCGGCCGGTTTCATGTGCCGTCCGTCAGCCACACGCTGGAGGAAGAGGCGATAGCCGTTGTTCACATAGGCCTGCATGACAGCAGCTTCGTGCGGATTGAACGGGCGTCCCATGGCTCCGAAGTCGGAAGCCTGGTTGGTCTTCACCACATCGAAGTGGAGTCCCAGTTTCTCGGTGAGCAGTCCCGAGGCATCGGGCACCATGCCAAAGATGCCGATGCTTCCGGTCAGCGTGGTGGGTTCGGCCACGATGTAGTCAGCACCGCACGACATGTAGTAGCCGCCCGAGGCAGCCATGCCGCTCATCGACACCACCACCGGCTTTTTCTTCTTGAGCAACTGGATGGCGCGCCACATCTGCTCGGAAGCATAGGCACTGCCACCGCCCGAATTGATGCGCAGCACCACGGCCTTCACATCATCGTCGTTGGCCAGACGGTCGAGGTCGGCCACCACCTCCTGCCCCACGATCTGCGACTGTTGCGAAGTGGATGCCACCTGGTCGACAATGTCGCCTTCGGCATAGTAAACGGCCACCTTGTCGCTGGCCTTTTGCGGTTCAGCCAAGCGGGCCATATCGGTCACACTGATGAAGTTCACCTTTTCCGTCTGTGCCAACTCCCGGAGCTTGTCGCGCACGCCGTCCAGATAGGCGAGCGAATCCACCAGGTGCATCTTCACATAGTCGGTCGAAGGAGCCAGTGCGGCATAGCGGTCGGCATAGGCATTGAGGCTGTCGACCGTGAGCTTGCGCGAAGCAGCCACATCCTTGCACACCCCTTGCCAGATGTCGCCCACAAACGACTGCACCTGCAGGCGGTTGGCATCGCTCATGCCCGTCAGGATGTAGGGTTCCACGGCACTCTTGAACGTGCCCACCTTGAACACCTGCATCTTCACGCCCACCTTCTGCAGCAGGTCGGTAAAGAAGATGGGCTGCGAGGCAATGCCGTGCCAGTCGAGCATGCCGCTCGGATTGAGCAGCACCTTGTCGGCCGTAGAGGCCAAGTAGTAGCTGCCTTGCGTGTAGGTGTCGGCATAGGCCAACACGAATTTTTGGCTTTTCTTGAAGTCGAGCAATGCCTTGCGCAGTTCTTCCAGGGTGGCAAAGTCGGCCGAGAGGGCACCACCTTCGATGTAGATGCCTTTCACCTTGTCGTTGGTCTTGGCGGCACGCACGGCGGCCAGGATGTCGTCAAGCCCTTGCGACTCAAGCGCACCGTTGCCGAGGAATCGGGCAAACGGATTCTCCTTTGCGCGCTCATTGATCTGTCCGCTGAGGTCGATGCGCAGCACGCTGTCATCGCTGATCGACGGTTTGGTGTTGCCGGCCATGGCCATGGCCACCACCATCATCAGGCTCATCAGGCCCATAAACACGAACAGGCAGAACGTGCCGAGCATCGAAGCCAAAGTAAATTTGAAAAATTCCTTCATAAGTTCAGTTTCTCTTTATTGATCATGTTTGCACGTTTGACGCACCGGGCCTCGCACTTGCTACATGCATTTGCACACAAATCCCGCTTTTTCTTCAGAAATCCACGTCAACCTCCACGGGACAATGGTCAGAACCGAATATTTCGGTGTGAATGCTGGCATCCTTCAGCTGTGGCTGCAGGCGGTTGCTCACGAGGAAATAGTCGATGCGCCATCCGGCGTTCTTCTCGCGGGCACGGAATCGGTAGCTCCACCAAGAGTAGATGCCTTCCTGAGTGGGATGGAAATGGCGGAAGGTGTCGGTGAAGCCGGCATCGAGCAGGCAGGAGAATTTTCCTCGCTCTTCATCGGTGAATCCGGCATTCTTGCGGTTGGTCTTGGGATTCTTGAGGTCAATTTCCTGGTGCGCCACATTGAGGTCGCCGCACACCACCACGGGTTTGCGCGCATCCAGCTTCTGCAGATAGGCGCGGAAGGCATCGTCCCACTGCATGCGGTAGTCCAGTCGGCGCAGTCCGTCCTGAGAATTGGGCGTGTAGACGGTCACAAGGAAGAAATCGGGCATTTCAAGCGTGATCACGCGTCCCTCCGTGTCGTGCTCTTCCATCCCCATGCCATAGGTCACGTCCAGCGGCTCGTGGCGTGTGAATATGGCCGTGCCGGAATAGCCTTTCTTCTGGGCATAGTTCCAGTAGGACCGATAGCCTTCGAAGGCCATGTCAAGTTGTCCGGCCTGCATCTTGGTTTCCTGCAGGCAGAAGAAGTCGGCATCAAGTGCGGCAAAAGCTTCGCGAAAGCCTTTGCCGTCGCAAGCCCGCAGGCCGTTCACGTTCCAGGAGATAAATTTCATTCGTTTTCTTTGTTTGTTGGCCATGTTGCAAACGCACGAAGGATAAGCTTCGCACCGCCCGTTTCTTCCACACTTTCCGCCAGAGGCGAATGGTCCCGAAAGGTCGTGGGGCAGCCAATTTGCTCCGTTCTGGCGCATCGGCTGCATGGTCGGTCGCACATACCCGCGTGTTTGCTGAGCAAATATAGCAACTTCTACTGAAACGAAACGATTTCT
Source organism: Alloprevotella sp. (assembly GCA_036802405.1). Lineage (GTDB taxonomy): Bacteria > Bacteroidota > Bacteroidia > Bacteroidales > Bacteroidaceae > Alloprevotella. The sequence continues at coordinate 1,476 of DAIRWG010000013.1, read as the reverse complement.
CCCGATTTTTTCTTAACTTTGCCGCATATTTGCAGTCCTTTGGCCGCATGGCCCTTCCGGGGAAGAAGCATCTCCTCCACGCCCGGCCACTGCAAACATTCCAACCACACTTCATCCTTCCTACTCTAATGAAACACATCATAGCCACCTTGGCACTCGCACTATGCGCCCTCCCTCAGGCGATGGCACAGCCCAAAGTGCAGTTTGAGCAAACCACCCAAGAACTGGGCACGCTGCTGTGGCACTCGCCACGCACGGCCACTTTCACTTTCACCAACAAAGGCACCACTTCACTCGTCATCAAAAGCGTGCGCACCGACTGCGGCTGCACCGTGGCCAGCTGGACGCAAGGCAACATCGAACCGGGAAGCAGCGGCAAGGTGACCGCCACCTTCGATGCCGAACTGCTCGGCCACTTCAACAAACGGCTGGCTGTCTACACCAACCTCGACGAGAAGCCCTACGTGCTGAGCATCATGGGACAGGTGGCCATGACGCAAACGGAACCGACTGAAGAATATCCCTACAAAGTGGGCGACTTCTATCTGAGCACCGACAACATCGAGTTCGACGATGTGAACCGTGGCGACAAACCCGTGTTCACACTGCAGATCTTCAATGCCAGCAAGAAGTCGTACCATCCCGAACTGATGCACTTGCCCAAATACCTCTCGGCCAAAGCCGACCCCGAGGTAATCCGTCCGGGACGTGTGGGCCGGCTGCTCGTGACACTCAACAGCAACGACCTTCCCACGATGGGGGTGACGCAGTCGAACGTCTACCTCAGCCGATTCATGGGCGACCGTGTGAACAAGGATACGGAGATCAACGTGTCGGCCACCTTGCTGCCCGATTTTCTCGACACGCCGACGCAGCTGGCCTTGGCGCCTGTGGCCAGCATCGACAGCACGCACATCACGCTCGGCCCGCTCGGCACGAAGAAGAAAGTGAAAGGCGAACTCGTGCTGCGCAACACGGGCAAGACGCCGCTGCTCATCAAGGCCCTGCAGGTGTACAACCCCGGCATCGGGGTGAGCCTCAACAAGCGGCGCATCGATCCGGGCCAGGCCGAGAAACTCAAGATCACGGTCAATGCCAACAACACCTATTTCAAGGGACGCCGCCGCATCCTGCTCATCACCAACGACCCGCAGAATCCCAAGATGGTGATCGATGTGATTATCAAGAAATGACGGACGCGCCCTTGCGAAGATGGCAAGCATTTCAAGCTTGAAAGTCACAATGATGCGAAAAGCCTCCCCAGCCATTGTTGGCCGGGGAGGCTTTTTAGGTAGAGTTTTCTGTTTGGCGTACCCATTTATAGTCAAGCAAAAATGGTCTTGGAAAAGTCAGCCACGCTACTTTTCGTATGAATCACCCCGATAGGGGTGAAATTGTGTAGCCAGGTATGTGGAGAGCTAGGCTCTTCACATGCCTGGATTTCCGTATTTTCTTGATTTCACCACAGAGCACGCC
>DAIRWG010000012.1:25962-31368 GCA_036802405.1 Alloprevotella sp. | reverse complement strand
GTGGTTAAGGCTCCGCCGCATGGTCTTCGCGGCACTTTGTGGGCGTTAAGGTAGCCCCTAATTGAAGCAGGATTGTCCTATCTGACTGTCCACAAGATTCATTATAGCCCCACAGATGCGGACATCAAGCCAGATGCCCTATTGGATTTTCACGACCAACCCTTCCCAGTTTGCAGAAGAGCAGAAGAAGTGACAGCAACTGCCCGTTCATCTTGCTGTCACCGCGGAAGCGTTTCCCCATGTTCGGCACAAAGGGTTCTCCCCTATACAGGGAATTCACTTTTCTGCTGTCACTTGTCACTTCCCGTGTTCTCCCCCCGCAAAAAGAATCGACTACAGAACCAACCGTCTCGCATGAAAAAACGTCAACATAGAAATCCAGCAAGCCTACATTTGTAACCGGGAACTTTACACCATACAAGAAATACGAGACAACAGACGACCGACCTTACGGTACCGTGGTGGAATTTTTACAGTACCGTGGTGGAGTAATTACGGTACCGCGGTGGAATTTTTACGGTACCGTGGTGGAATTTGAAAAAGTCCGGGACTTGTGCACCGCGGTGCATGGGCTCGAAAAAGCCGAAGTAGGAACATTCCTCCCCCCCTTAAAGAAGAAGCGAAAAATGCGGATTCCGCTTCTTGACCGTTGCCCTAAAAAAGGGGCAGTGACAGAGTGACAGCAAAAAATGCAATTCCCTGTATAGAGAGAAAAGGGTGAAGTGACAGCAAAAAAAGCGGAAAATTTGCTGTCACTCTTCGGGCTTGTCCGATTCTGATGCCAGATGCTGGCGAAGGAATTCTGCAAGGTCGGCATTCTCGTAGCGTGCGAAGCAGGAAGCTGCAGTCTTCAGCGAACGGAACCCCACTTCCTCCACCTGCTTGATGTCCGTCATCTCACCGCTCATCACCATCGAACGCAATTTGGCCACGCGGTAGCGTGAGATGTATTCATGCACATCGTTGTAGCCCTGCGAACGCAAGCTCTGAAGCACCATGTGACGGTTGAAACCGGCCAACCGACAAAGCCGCTCGCGGTTGAACGTCACATCGCGATAAGGCTCCTCGTGCTGCATCACATATTCCAGCACCTCAAAGCGGTGCAGGTTGGCCTCGTTGAAGTCCTCGGTCTCGGTCTGCGTGATCTCTTCCTGCGTGGGGGGCGTTTCCACCTGACGGAAGTCGGGATACTGCATGGCTTCCACCGTGGGACGGAGTATGCGAAAGAACAAGAACATGTTGACCATGGAGAAAAGCAGTACATACACCACCAGCGCAACCAGGCTAAACTTCACCGTAATGGTGACAAAGAACAGGGATGTCAAGCCCAAAGCCGCGCCGTAAGCAATCAAGTCGCTCGGAAGCTCCATGCGCTTCACCAACCGGTGAGGCAGCCGGAAAATGTTGATGATGTAGTAGCCCGAAAGCAAGAGCATGGCAAAGCGCAGCACCACGTCGCCCGAGAGAAAATACTGCAAGATGTCGGTGCCGTCATACACTTTGGCCAAGTCGCTGCCTGCAGCAGCCCCCACCCCATAGACAAACACCAACACGATGGCCGGAGCAGCATAGCCCCACATTCGGCCCCACTGCAGATAGCCCGGCATGCACAAGCCCAAGGGATAGATGCTGAGCAAATAGGAACACACCATCAGGTAGATGAGCAGCACGGGATGCAGTATGCCCAATGCGGGAAATTCGGAATGCGTGGCCACAAAGAACAAGGCGCCGCTATAGAGCAAGCAAATCAAGAGCATAATCCAAGCTTGCGAAAGGAACTGGACGCTGCGACGCGCCAAGTAAAACATCACCATGCTCATCATCAGATGTGCCACGGCCGCAAACTCGATGGTTACCAAAAGAAGTGTGTGCATATCTTCACAAATGTTTCACAAAATCGTTTTCCGTGTGCAAAAGTATAAATCTTTTTTGAGCAAGCGGTCATGGAGTAAAATAAATTAGTACTTTTGTGGTGCGGTAAGCCATTCGGAAAGTAAAAACCGAACATTTCTCCCGTAAAAAGAACAACTCATGCCTTCATTCAAAATCGACATAGACCAAGTGCTGGAAAGCAAAGCCGGAAGCAAGGCTCGCCTTGTGCCGGGGTTTGTGCGTTCGTGGCTCAAGCGCATTGTGCACCAAGAGGAAATCAATGAATTTCTCGAAACGGTGGGCGACATGCAGGGAGTGCCCTGGCTCGATGCCGTGGTGGAATACCTCGACATGAACCTTCGGGTGCACGGAGCGGAAAACCTGCCCGACGATGCCGACGGCCAGCGCTTCACCTTCGTGAGCAACCACCCCCTCGGCGGCCCCGACGGCATAGCCATCGGCCACATACTCGGCCATCGCTACGGTGGCCGCATCCGATATCTGGTGAACGATCTGCTGATGAACCTGCACGGACTGGCCCCGCTCTGCGTGCCCATCAACAAGACCGGCAAACAGAGCCGCGACCTGCCACGCTTGGTGGAGAGCACCTTTCAAAGCGACAACCACGTGATCATGTTCCCGGCCGGACTCTGCTCCCGCCGCGAGAAGGGCATCATTCACGACCTGCCCTGGAACAAGACGTTCATCACCAAAAGCGTGGAAACGCACCGCGATGTGGTGCCCATCCACTTCAGCGGACGCAACTCCGACCGCTTCTACCGCTTGGCCGGCCTTTGCAAAAGGCTGAAACTGAAGGTCAACATTGCCATGCTCTACCTGGCAGACGAAACCTATCTGAACCGTCACAAAACGTTTGACGTGCACATCGGGAAGCCCATTCCCTGGCAAACTTTCGACCACTCGCGCAAGCCCGCCGAATGGGCACAAGAGGTGGAACGCATCGTCTACGAACTTCCGCTTTAGAGTGGCTGGCAACGTTTCACACACGACACAACCTTTTCAAGCTGAAAACATTTCCTCATCCTATGCAACCCATCATACCTCCTGTTGACAAAGCCTTGCTCAAGGCGGAGCTCACGCCCGAACGCCGACTCCGCTCGACCAACAAGGCCGGAAATGAAATCTACATCATCACCTACCAGCAAGCGCCGCACGTGATGCGCGAAATCGGACGCTTGCGCGAAATAGCGTTCCGTGCAGCCGGTGGCGGCACAGGCATGGAACTCGACTGGGACGAGTTTGACACCTGCGAACATCCCTACTACCAGCTCATCGTGTGGGACCCCGAAGAAGAACTCATTCTCGGCGGCTACCGTTTCCTGCCCGGAAGCGAAGCCCTACGCGATGCCGACGGACAGCCCCGCCTGGCCACCAGCCACATGTTTCACTTCTCCGACGAATTCATCGAGCACTACTTGCCCGAAACGGTGGAATTGGGCCGATCGTTCGTCACCCTCGAGTATCAGAGCACCCGAGCCATGAGCAAAGGGCTCTTCGCACTCGACAACCTGTGGGACGGGCTGGGCGCACTCACCGTGGTGATGCCCAACGTGAAATACTTCTTCGGAAAGATGACCATGTACCCCTCCTTCAACCGTCAGGCACGCGACATGATCCTCTTCTTCCTTCACAAGCATTTCGGCGACAAGCAGCAGCTCGTCACCCCCGAAGCGCCGATCAGCATCGACACGCCGCACGAACAACTGGCCAACCTGTTTGTGCACGACGACTTCAAGTCAGACTACAGAATCCTCAACACGGAAGTGCGTAAACTCGGATTCAACATTCCCCCGCTGGTGAATGCCTACATGGGCCTCAGCCCCACCATGCGCGTGTTTGGCACTGCCATCAACCACGAGTTTGGCGAAGTGGAAGAAACGGGCATCCTCATTGCCGTTGACGAGATTCTGGAAAACAAGCGCATGCGCCACATTGACAGTTTCGTGAAGGAGCATCCCGAAAGCATGAACCTATTCGAGCAACTGTTCCAGAAAAAGTAGGAATCGGAAAATCACCTCATCGCATATTCTGCCGAAAAGTCACCCACAGACACGGCATTTTCGTAAGAATAGTTAAAATTGTGGCACGGAAAAATTTTTCTCCGTAACTTTGCACTTGATTACGAAGAGTCTGTAACGAATGAAGCGTCTGAGGGGTTAACACATACGAACTGTACACCTCTTGTAGGCACATAGCTTGCAAGAGGTCGTTTCGTGTCGGACAGTGTCAACCCCACTGCCGGACGCTGAGGAAAAGAAACTATGCGACAACTAAAAATCAACAAAAGCATCACCAACCGCTCGAGTGCAGCGTTGGACAAGTATTTGGTAGAAATTGGCCGTGAGGAGCTCATCTCCACCGACGAAGAGGTGGAATTGGCCCAGCGCATCCACAAAGGAGATCAAGAAGCGCTTGACCGCCTGACACGTGCCAATCTCCGATTTGTTGTCAGTGTGGCAAAACAGTATCAAAATCAAGGACTCGCACTTAACGACCTCATCGATGAGGGCAACCTGGGACTGATCAAGGCAGCACAAAAATTTGATGAAACTCGAGGATTCAAGTTCATCTCCTACGCCGTGTGGTGGATTCGCCAAAGCATCCTTCAGGCCATCTCTGAGCAAAGCCGTATCGTGCGCATGCCGCTCAACCAAGTGGGCTTCCAGAGCAAGCTGCAGAAAGCCATTGTCACCTTTGAGCAAGAGTATGAACGCCGTCCCTCGGTGGGCGAGCTGGCCGACCTGCTCGAAACGGATGTGAGCAAAGTGCAGGAAGCACTCGGCACGAACGGCAAAAAGGTGAGCGTTGATGCCCCCTTCCAGGAAGATGATTCCAACTGCATGATCGACATCATGACCGATGACTCCGCTCCGGGCACCGACAACCAGATGGAAAAGGAATCACTCTCGGCCGACCTTGATGCAGCTCTTTCCACACTTTCAGAGCGCGAACGCCAAGTGCTCAAAATGCTTTTCGGCATCGGACGCAATGAAATGACAGCCGAGGAAGTGGCCAATTCGTTGAGCCTGACCCGCGAACGCGTGCGCCAGATCAAGGAACGTGCTCTCCGACGCCTGCGCGAAGCTGACAACATCAACATTCTGACTAAGTATCTCGGATAATCACCATTTATCCGCCAACGATACAAAAAGGCTGGACGCATTTCCCTTTCGGTCATTCCGACTAAGGGAAATGCGTCCTTTTTTTGTGAAATTGTAGGCTCTATAACGAATCGAATGAACTGCCAGATAGTGTAATCCTATTTCACTTGGGTGTTACTACAAAGATGCAAGAAGCCATGCGACAGCATGTTACACGAAGAGGAATTGGAGATGCTATACGTATTTGTCCGAGAAGGGCCGCGAAGCCTTGCGGATGAGTGGCTTCACCACGAAGAACCACGAAGGGGCACGAAGCCTTGCGGATGAGTGGCTTCACCACGAAGAAACACGAAGGGACACGAAGCCTTGCAGATGAGGGCTTCACCACGAAGAAACACGAAGGGGCACGAAG
>DAIRWG010000012.1:0-25862 GCA_036802405.1 Alloprevotella sp. | reverse complement strand
GAAGAAACACGAAGGGGCACGAAGCCTTGCGGATGAGGGCTTCACCACGAAGAAACACGAAGGGGCACGAAGGAGCACAAAGCCATGTCAGCAATGCCATGCTGCGTGCGAAGGGATCGCAAGCTAACGGCCTTTCACTCGAAAACCATGAAAATAATGCCTCCCAAAGCACGAATGCGTCAAACGAAATCCGTAAATTTGCAAAAACATTGCCAACTGTCATCTGCACACGTCAAAGCGAAAGACAGCTGACGCACATCGTTAACACCCAACAGAAACAACATGGAAAAGATCAAAGGCTTGATTGATGCCCCCTTCACCCCCTTCCTTCCCAACGGAGAAGTGAATTATGCCCCCATTCCCCAATATGCACAACTTTTGGCCCACAACGGGCTGAAAGGCGTGTTCATCAACGGCTCTTCCGGCGAAGGCTACATGCTCACCGAGCAGGAACGCATGGACTTGGCCGAAGCTTGGATGAAGGCTGTGCCCGAAGGCTTCAAAGTGATCGTGCACGTGGGAAGCACTTGCGTGAAGAGCAGCCGCCGGCTGGCCGAACACGCACAGGCCATCGGAGCATGGGGCATCGGCGCCATGGCTCCCCCGTTTCCCAAAGTGGGACGCATCGAAGAACTGGTGAAATACTGCGAAGAAATTGCCTGCGGCGCACCCGAATTGCCTTTCTACTTCTACCACATTCCGGCATTCAACGGAGCCTACCTGTCGATGCTCGACTTCCTGAAAGCCGTGGACGGACGGATTCCCAACTTTGCAGGCATCAAATACACCTTCGAGAGCCTGTACGAATACAACCGCTGCCGCCGCTATGCCAACGGAAAGTTTGACATGCTGCACGGACAGGACGAAACGATTCTGCCCTGCCTGGCCATGGGAGGCGCCCAAGGTGGCATCGGAGGCACCACCAACTACAACGGACGCGTGCTGACCGGCATCCTCAAAGCATGGGAGGAAGGCGACCTGGAGAAAGCCCGTGAGCTACAAAACTATGCCCAGGACGTGATCGACGTGATTTGCCACTTCAGAGGCAACATCGTGGGCGGCAAACGCATCATGAAGCTCATCGGACTGGATCTCGGCCCCAACCGCACCCCCTTCCAGAACGTGACCGACGAAGAAGAGGTGCAACTGCGCAAGGAGCTGGAAGCCATCGACTTCTTCAGCCGTTGCAACAAAATGGACTAATCACACGTGCCTTTGTGCCGCTGACGGAATCAGCAGTAAATCAAGGTCTGCTGATTCCGTCGGGCCGGAGGCATCTCACTCACACTTTCGGAACTTCACTCCACCCCCACTCTCCAAGCACACATGAAAGATATTCTCCTCACCATCCTACTTACGCTCACATCGCTCTGCCTGGCTGCACAAAACGAAACTCCGCCAGCGCATCGCTCCCGCATTTCGCCCAATGACAATGCCTTCAATGCAGTGACCTACCGGTCGCTGCCCCCACTACGCGTAAATGGCAACGAAGGAGTGTCGGCACCATTTGCCGGAACCTTCAACGACGCCATTTGGGTGGCCGGCGGATGCAACTTTCCGAACGTGCCGGCAGCAGACGGAGGCAGCAAGGTGTTCTACAAGGAGGTGTATGCGCTTCCCCACCCCGAGAAAGCGGGCGAAACGTGGCGCAAGGTGGGCGAACTGCCCCAAGCACTGGCCTACGGCGTGGGCCTCAGCGTGCCGCACGGCATGGTGTGCATCGGCGGAACTGACGGCAAGGCCAGCCGAAGGGAGGTGTGGCTGCTGCAACTGGATGCCTCGCACCATCTGACCACCAAAGCCCTACCCTCGCTGCCGCAAGGACTCGACAACATGGCCGGAGCCTATGGCAACGGCTACATCTACGTGGCAGGCGGACAGACGGACGGCGATGCCCATTGCCGGGCATTCCGGCTGGCTTATCCGCATGGCAAGCAATGGGAACGTCTGCCCGACTTCCCGGGCAGTCCACGACTGCAGCCGGCCGCCTCGGTACAGAACGACGCCACGCATGCCTGCTTCTACCTCATGGGGGGATATGCTCCTGCCCACGAACAAAGCCTTGCTCTGGTGCACACCGACGGATGGAAATTCGACCCCATTTCGCACAAATGGACGCCCGTGGCGAAGATGGTCCCCCACGGGCGTGGGGACGCTGTGGCACTGGTGGGTGCCACCGCCATGTCGTCGGGGTGTGCGCACATTGTCTTTGCTGGCGGCGTGAACCGCAGCATATTCGAAGAGGCGCTCAACCGTCCCCTCCTGTTGAAGGAAGTGGAGCAGAAACTCCAACACTGCCCGAAAGCGGAATGGCTGGAGAAGGCGCAGGCACTGCAGAAGGCATCGGACGACTACCTGCGGCATCCGGCTTCGTGGTATGAATTCAATTCCGAACTGGTCATTTACCACACCATCACCGACACCTGGGTGACAGAGAGCCACTCTCCGCTGTTGGCCAGAGCAGGTGCGGCACTGGTGAGCTACCGTTCGGAATGGTTGATGATTGACGGGGAATCGAAGCCCGGTGTGCGTGCGGCCGATGTGACGGCCATTCGCATGACGATGCGTCCCTCGTTTGGCTGGCTCAACTGGGCGGTACTGATTGCCTACCTGGCCAGCATGGTGGCACTGGGCTACTACTTCATGCGCCGTGAAGGCGATGCCGATGACTTCTTCAAGGGAGGCGGACGCATCCCCTGGTGGGCAGCCGGCATCAGCATCTATGCCACGATGCTTAGCGCCATCACCTACATGGCCTACCCGGCCAAGGCTTATGCCACCGACTGGACCTACTATCCCATGCTCGTCACCATCCTGGTGGTGTCGTTCCCCGTGATCAAATACTATCTGCCCTTCTTCCGCCGCCTTCACGTGACGAGTGCCTACGAATACCTCGAGCGCCGGTTCAACGCCGCCACCCGCCTCATGGCCTCAGCCCTGTTCATCGTGTTCATGGTGGCACGCATGGCCTTGGTGCTCTATCTGCCCTCACTGGCACTGACGGCAGTGACGGGCATCGACCTCTACATCTGCATCGTGCTGATGGCCCTGGTGACCATCGTCTACTGCACGATGGGCGGCGTGGAAGCCGTGGTGTGGGGCGATGTGGTGCAAGGCTTCATCCTCGTGGGCGGTGCACTCTTTGCCGTGGCCTATCTGGCGTGGGGCACCGAAGGCGGTGTGAACGGTTTTGTGCAACTGGGCACGGAAGCGCACAAGTTCCGCCTCTTCAATTGGAGCCTGGACTACCGCTCGGCCACCTTCTGGGTGATTATTCTGGGCGGCATGGCCAACAATCTCATCTCCTACACCAGCGACCAGACAGTCATCCAGCGCTACCTCACCACCAAGGACGAGGCCAGTGCGCGCCGCAGCATTCTGCTCAACGGGGTGATGAGCGTGTTCATCTCCGTGGCTTTCTTTGCCATTGGTGCCGGACTCTACACCTTCTTCAAGACGCATCCGGCCGAACTCGACTTCACCATGGCGAAGGCCGACACGATTTTCCCCTTCTTCATGATGAGCCAATTACCACAGGGCGTGGCCGGACTCCTCATTGCGGCCATCTTTGCTGCCACGATGAGCACCATTTCCTCCAACATCAACTCGGTGGCCACGGCATTCAGCGTGGATTTCTACCGCCGCTGGCACCCTGAAGCCGATGACCGCCGCACACTGAAGGTGGCCCGGCGCACCTGCATCGTGGCCGGCGTGCTGGGCATGGGCATTGCCCTGCTCATGGCCACTTGGGAAATTCTCTCGCTGCTCGACTTCTTCCAGGAGATTCTCGGTCTGCTCTCCAGCGGACTGGGCGGCCTGTTCCTTATGGGCATTTTCTTCCCACGCATCGGCGGAAAGGCTGCACTCACGGGATTCGTGTGCGGTGTGGCAGCAGTGTTCCTCACGCGCTATTGCACACAGACGAGTTTCCTGCTCTACGGCTTCATCGGCCTGACCGTTTCGGTGCTGGTGGGTTGGATCTGTTCCTTCATTTTCAAGGAGAAAAAGAAAGTGAACGGCTTGTGCTGGGACCTGCGGGAGCAAAAATGAATGAAATGACACACACTAACTCAAGAAAGATATGACAGACTTCAAGAAACTTGCAGAACAATACAAGACGGAACTGCTCGACAAGGTGATTCCCTTCTGGCTCGAGAAATCGCAGGATCTGGAACACGGCGGCTATTTCACCTGCCTCGACCGCGACGGCAGCGTGTTTGACACCGACAAGTTCATCTGGCTTCAGGGCCGTGAAGTGTGGATGTTTGCCACGCTCTACAACAAGGTAGAACAACGAAAGGAATGGTTGGACTGCGCCATTCAGGGTGCCGAATTTCTGAAGAAGTATGGGCACGACGGCCAGCTCAACTGGTACTTTGCGCTTGACCGCGAGGGCCATCCGCTGGTGGAACCCTACAACATCTTCTCCTACACGTTTGCCGTCATCGCATTCGGACAGCTGAGCATCGCTACAGGCAACAAGGAGTATGCCGACATAGCCAAACGCACCTTCGACATCGTACTCTCGAAGGTGGACAACCCGAAGGGACGCTGGAACAAGGCTGCGGCCGGCGCACGATCGCTGAAGAGCTTTGCCTTGCCGATGATTCTGTGCAACGTGGCTCTGGAGATTGAACCGCTTCTGGAACCGGAATTTTTGCAACACACCATCGACACCTGCGTGCATGAGGTGATGGACGTGTTCTACCGCCCGGAATTGGGACTCATTGTGGAACACCTAAGCACCGACGGCGAACTGGTGGACTGCTTCGACGGACGCCTGCTCAACCCCGGGCATGCCATTGAGGCCATGTGGTTCATCATGGACTTGGGCAAGCGTCTGGGTCGACAGGACTTGATCGAGAAGGCTGTAAAGATTGCTCTCAACGAGGCCGAATATGGATGGGACAAACAGTATGGCGGCATTTTCTACTTTATGGACCGCTTGAACCGTCCCTGCCAACAATTGGAATGGGACCAGAAGCTGTGGTGGGTGCACATCGAAACGCTCATCACGATGCTCAAGGGTTACCAGCTCACGGGTAATGCCCAATGTCTGGAATGGTTTGAGCGCGTGCACGACTACGTGTGGAGCCATTTCACCGATGCGGAATACCCCGAATGGTATGGCTATCTCAACCGCCGGGGCGAGGTGCTGCTGCCCCTGAAGGGCGGAAAATGGAAGGGTTGCTTCCACGTGCCCCGCGGCCTGTTCCAATGCTGGCGCATTCTGGAAGATTTGGCAAAAAAGCAGTAAGCTCTATCTGAAGCCGAAAGACAAATGCCACCGGACAAGAATCTGGCGGCATTTTTTGTTGGGCGCCCGCAAGAAACCTCATTTCAACCTAAAAGCAAACGAACCCGCACGAAAATCTGTAGCAATGTGCTTACGGTTTGCGTCAAAGGAATAAAAACCATATCACCCCACATCTAACGAATCGTATGAAAAAGTACTTTTTGACTCTTCTGCTGTGCTGCTGCACCATAATTTGCGCACAGGCACAACTTCTGTGGCGCGTTTCCGGGAATGGGCTGAAGAATCCATCCTACGTGATGGGCACATACCATCTGGCCAAAGTGGCCTTTGTGGACTCTGTGCCCCAACTCCGCCAGGCCATGTCCAACTGCCAGCAAGTGGCCGGCGAAATGGACATGACCAAGCTCATGAACGACGGCGATGCCATCATGCGCATGCATCGAAGCATGATGCTGCCCGAAGGCACCACGATTGAAGGGGTGCTTAGTGGCGACGAGCTGAGCCGTTTCAACGCCTTTCTGACCAACACTTTGGGAGGCGACCTCAAGAACCCGATGCTCGTGACATTGGCCCGGATGAAGCCCGCTGCCATCCTCACCCAGCTCCAAGTAGTCCTCTGCATGAAGATGGACCCGGGGTTCAACCCCAACGAGCAGTTTGACACTTATTTCCAACAGTTTGCCTTGGATCACGGCAAGCAAGTGGTGGGGCTGGAAACGATGGACGAGCAGGTTGACCTGCTGTTCAACCAAACGCCCCTCAAGCGGCAAGCCGAACAACTGATGTGCCTGGTGGACGCCCCCGACTACCAGACCTCCCTTCTCCGCCGCATCATCGGGGCCTACTATGCCCAGGACCTCGACCGCGTGGAAACGCTGATGAACGAGAAGCGCCACAACACTTGCGACTCCACCCCAGAGGAAGAAGAAAAGCTGATCTATGCCCGCAACACCCACTGGGCCAAAGCACTGCCGTCGCTCATGGCAGCACGAAGCACGCTCGTGGTGGTTGGTGCAGCCCATTTGCCGGGCGAGCGCGGACTGCTGGAATTGTTGCGTAAGGCCGGCTACGAAGTGACTCCTTGCCGATAAGCCGTTCACGATCCAGAAGGCAACCTTACCCTATAAACTAAATTCCTTATCGTATTTCCCATGTCAGAAACATTCCTGAAAGCTTCCCATCTGGTGAAGCGATATGCTGCCCACACGGCACTCAACGACGTGAGCATTGAAGTGCCGAAAGGCAAGGTGTTTGGCCTGCTCGGTCCGAACGGTGCAGGCAAAACGACCCTCATCCGCATCATCAACCGCATCACCGCACCCGACAGCGGTGAAGTAATCTTCGACGGCCACCCGTTCACCACCGACGATGTGATGCGCATCGGCTACTTGCCGGAGGAACGCGGACTCTACAAGAAAATGAAGGTGGGCGAACAGGCCATCTATCTGGCCCGCCTCAAAGGACTCTCGCACACGGAAGCCCGCACACGCCTCATCCGATGGTTTGAGAAGTTTGACATCATGCCTTGGTGGAACAAGAAGCTGGAAGAACTCTCCAAAGGCATGCAGCAGAAGGTGCAGTTCATCATCACCGTGCTGCACGAACCGCCTTTGCTCATCTTCGACGAGCCATTCTCGGGTTTCGACCCTGTGAATGCCGAAATGCTGAAGCGCGAGATTCTCGAACTGCGCGATAAGGGCCACACCGTGATCTTCTCCACACACAACATGGCATCGGTGGAGGAAGTGTGCGACGACATTGCCCTCATCAACCACTCGCAGGTGGTGCTGTCGGGGCATGTGGCTGAAGTGAAGTCGCGCTTCCGCACAGGGCTCTACGAAGCGACAACCACCGACGTGGCCACGATTTCGGCACAGAGCGGACTGTTTGAAGTTGAGAAGCACACGCAAGCCGGCGGACTCCACACCTATCTGCTACGCAAACAGACGGGCGTGAGCAATTCACAACTCATCGAATCGGTGGCGCGGCAAGTGGAGCTGCGCTCCATCTGCGAGAAGATGCCCACCATGCAAGAAATATTCATCCAGCAAGTAGCCCAACAAGACAATCATGAATAAGCTTTTCCTCATCATTCAGCGTGAATTCGTGACACGCGTGAAAAAGAAGTCGTTCATTCTGCTCACCATCTTCACTCCATTCATCATGGTGGCACTGGTGTTCGTGCCCATGTGGCTGGCCAGCATTGAGGACAACGAGCAGAAGGTGGTGGCCGTGCACGATGCCACCGCCCGCTACATCGGACTATTTCACGATGATGCCTCCTACCGCTTCGTGCCCATCAGCGACCCGAACGCTCCGAGCTATTACTCTGACACGACCGACGTGGAGGCAGTGGTGGACATTCGAGGCGACCTGAGCAAGGATCCGAAAGCCGTGGTCATGATGTCGAGGCAGGAAATCCCTTCGGGGCTGCTCTCCTACGTGACCAACGTGCTCAACGAACAGGTGCGCAAGGACAAGCTGCAGGCCACGGGCATTCAGGGACTGGACAGAATCATCGAAGACGTGCAGACGGAACTGACGATTCCCACCATCAAGCGCAACGCGGAAGGCAATGCTTCGTCGTCAGACACGAACATTGCCATGATGGCGGGATTTCTGTTCACATTCCTGATCTACATGTTCGTCATGTCATACGGCGGCATGGTGATGCAAAGCGTGATGGAGGAGAAGACCAACCGCATTGTGGAACTGATGGTGTCGAGCGTGAAGCCGTTCCAACTGATGATGGGCAAGATCATCGGCATTGCCTGCGTGGGCTTTGTGCAGCTGGCCATCTGGGGCGTGATGATCGTCATCCTGATGTTTGGGGCTGCTTCGTTGTTTGGCTTGTCAGTCGGCGATAGCCAGCAACTGGCCATGGGTGCAAACGTAGGCATCGGTGCTGCCGGCCCTGACATGGCAGCCACCATGGCTGTCTCGTCCGACAGCCAGCAGATGCTTAACGCCATCCTCAACCTGCCATTTGCAGAACTCACGGTTTGCTTCGTGCTGTACTTCGTCGGAGGCTATTTGCTCTACGCCTCCTTCTTTGCGGCAGTGGGAGCTTCAGTGAACGAACAGGAAGACTCTTCGCAATTTCTTATGCCCATGATGCTGATCATGGTGTTCGGACTCTATGCTGCACTCGGTTCGGCTGAAAACACCAACGGCCCCTTGGCCATGTGGACTTCCATCATACCGCTCACTTCCCCCATCGTGATGATGGTGCGCATTCCCTTCGGTGTGCCGATGTGGCAAGAAATTCTCTCACTGGGCATTCTCTACGGCACGGCGCTCCTCTTTGTGTGGTTGAGTGGACGAATCTATCGCGTAGGCATTCTGATGTATGGCAAGAAACCGACTATCAAGGAACTCGTCAAATGGATCAGATACAAATGAACGATCACGCCACCAACGCTTTCTGTCTGGAAGATTTGTCAATCGACACCGTCATACTGTGCGACGGCGACTTTCCCACCCACCCCATCCCGCTGAATGTGCTGCATCGGGCCACACATCTGTGCTGCTGCGATGGGGCCGGGAGGCACTGTCTGGAAAAAGGGATCACCCCTTGGGCCATCGTGGGCGACGGCGATTCTCTCGGTAACGAATTCCGCCTTCGCCATGCCGACCTCTTCCACCTTGTGAGCGAGCAGGACGACAACGACCAAACCAAGGCCACCCGCTTCTGCATGAAGCAAGGGGCAAGGAGCGTGGCCTATCTGGGAAGCACGGGAAAAAGGGAAGACCACACCCTGGGCAACATCTCGCTGCTTGTGCGCTATGCCCGTGAATTTCATCTACGGGTGGTGATGCTGACAGACCACGGATATTTTCTTCCTGCACAAGGAAGGCTCAGCGTGAAAAGTTTTCCGCGCCAGCAAGTGAGTGTGTTCAACGTGGACTGCCGCCAGCTTTCCAGCCAAGGACTGAAGTGGCCCATCACAGCCTTCACATCTGCCTGGCAAGGCACGCTCAATGAAGCGGAAGGACACGAAGTGGTCATCGAAGGTGACGGATGGTTTCTGGTCTATGCCACCTACGAAGCCAAACAAGCTTAACGAACCCATTGTGCCTCAAATACGGCACCCAAGTGTGCACTACATTTTGCAAACGAGCCGTCTTCACCTCACATCTTCGTGAAATGGTGAAGACGGCTTTGTCGTGTCGGCAAAAAGTGTAAACTTTGCATGGCTTTAGCGATGGGCTCTTCCTCATGCACGCAGATTTTCAAAAGTGACGCATGGGAACAGAAGCCTTCGCATAAGGCAAAGGGGTGCTGCCGCAAATTGCAATGCGGGTGCTGAGATCATACCCTCTGAAGCTGAACCAGACAATGCTGGCGTAGCAATACCAAACGTAACCCGTTTTCTTACCTATACTTCAGACACACTGCTGTGCAAAGCAGTTTCTCACCATAGCCATTGCCCAAACGGCAGCCTCCCATCCACTTTTTCAAAAAAACTTTCATTCCTACTATAATGAAAAAGACTTATCTGATGCTGGCTGCCTTGACCGCCACTACGCTGAGAGTAGCAGCCAATGAGGTCCAGCGAAAAGCCACGACTGCAACCGATTCGCTGAAGAACGTGGCGCTGCAAGAGGCACAGGTGATTTCGACCCGTGCGGGAAAACGTACGCCGATGGCTTACGAAAACCTCTCGAAAAGGGATATCCAGCGCGTTAACTATGGCAAGGATGTGCCGTTTCTCCTCATGTTCACACCTTCTGTCACCACAACATCCGATGCAGGAAACGGCATCGGCTACACGGGCATACGCGTGCGTGGCACCGACCCCACCCGCATCAACATCACGGCCAACGGCGTGCCGGTGAATGATGCAGAAAGCAACAGCGTGTACTGGACCAACATGGGCGACTTCGCATCATCGGTGGAGAACATGCAGATCCAGCGCGGTGTGGGCACATCGACCAACGGTGCCGGAGCTTTCGGCGCCACAGTGAACATGCAAACTGAGAAAATCAGCGACAAGGCCTACGGAGGTGTTGACCTGTCGGCCGGAAGCTATGCCTCGCACAAGGAAACGTTCCGCTTCGGCACCGGATTGCTTCACGACCATTGGGGATTCCAAGGCAGACTGTCGCACATCGGCAGCGACGGCTATGTGGACCGAGCCAGCACACGCTTGAACTCCTACTTCCTGCAAGGTGGATACTTTGCCGACAACACCGTGGTGAAGTTCATCACATTCAACGGACAGGAGAAGACCTATCACGCCTGGAACTATCCTTCCATCCAGGAAATGGAGGAAGCCGGCAGCCGACGCTACAACTCCTGCGGACTGATGTACTACGATGCCGACGGCAAACCTCACTTCTACGACAACCAAACGGACTTCTACCACCAGCAGCACTACCAGCTCATTCTCAACCAGGCTTTCTCGCCCCTGCTTTCCTTCAATGCCACACTTCACTACACGAAGGGATATGGCTATTATGAAGAATACAAAGGCGACCAGAAACTGCTGAGATATGCATTGGACGAAACCGGGCAGAAACGTTCCGACCTGGTGCGCCGCAAAGTGATGGACAACGACTTCTACGGGGCCATCACTTCGCTCAACTATGATGACAAGAACCACTTGCGCGCCACCATCGGCGGCGGATGGAACCGCTACGTGGGCGACCACTATGGCCGTGTGATGTGGGTGAAGGAGGCCGTGGCCGACTTGCAACCCGACTGGGAATACTACTCCAACAAAGGACGGAAGCAAGATGCCAACGTCTACGGAAAAGTGAGCTACGAGTTTGTGAAAGGCTTGAGTGCCTATGCAGACTTGCAGTACCGCCATGTGAACTATCACATGGACGGCCCCACCGACTCTTACACGGGAAACGTGCAGGACGTGTACCGCATGAAGCAGAAATTTGACTTCTTCAATCCGAAGGCCGGACTCTTCTGGCAGGTGGATGCCAACAACCAGGTATACGGTTCATTCGGGCTGACCCACAAGGAACCCACCCGCAACGACTATGAGGACAACATCAACACGCATTTGAACGCCGAACAGCTGACCGATTGGGAGCTGGGCTACAAATTCCAGTCGCCCACGTTCTCGGCCGGCATCAACCTCTACTACATGCACTACCGCGACCAGTTCGTGCTGACGGGAGAACAAAACGAAATCGGCGAATTCATTGCCCGCAATGCCGGAAAGAGCTATCGCGAGGGCATCGAGCTGCAGGCTGCATGGAAGCCTCTGGCGTGGTTCCGCTGGGATGCCAATGCCACTCTGAGCCGCAACCGTGCCAAGGACTGGAACGTGACTTTGGACGACGGAAGCGTGGCTTCGCTGGGCGACACCCCACTGTCGTTCTCGCCCGACTTCATCTTCAACAACATTTTCAACTTCGACTATCGCGGATTCCATGCAGCCGTCACGAGCCAATATGTGGGCCGGCAGTATCTGACCAACACGGGATTCACACACTACGTGTCGGAAGAGGAGAACGGCAACAAGAACGTGGACATGATTCTCAAAGCCCATTTCATCACCAACCTCGACCTGGCCTACACCTTCCACATGAAGGGTATCAAGAGCCTGACTGTGGGTTGCACGCTCTACAACCTGTTCTCATCGAAGTATTTCAACAACGGATGGTCGGCCCCCTATTACAAGAAGGACTCGGAGGGACACATTGTGGCTTACACCGCCAACGACCGCTACGAAACGGGATATGCAGTCAGCGCACCGTTCAACGTGATGGGGCATATTTCCATTAACTTCTGACATTTCCTGCCCCATGTTGATGCAATACCTTGACGTCATCACCACCGTCCTGGGCCTTATCTACATCTGGATGGAGTATCGGGCCAGCATTTGGCTTTGGGCTGTGGGCATACTCATGCCATTGCTCGACATCGCCCTCTACTGGAGCCACGGGCTCTATGGCGATGCGGCCATGGCGGTGTACTACACGCTGGCGGCCGTCTACGGCCTGCTCGTGTGGCGATTTGGAAAACGCAAGAGGCAGAAAGGCCATATGGAAGCGGAAAAAGACAGCGCACCGGCGGAGCTTGCCATCACCCGCATGCCCCTCCGGCTCTATCTGCCAACCACAGCAAGCTTCTTTGCCGCGTGGGCACTGAGCTATTGGGTGCTCAGCACCTACACCAACTCCACGGTGCCCGTGCTGGATGGTTTCACCAATGCGCTAAGCTTCGTGGGACTGTGGGCCTTGGCCAGAAAGTTCATCGAACAATGGTTCTTCTGGATTGTGGTGGATGTCGTGTCGTGCTACCTTTATGTGGGCAAAGACATCCCCTTCAAGGCCGGGCTCTACGGACTCTATGTCGTGATTGCCATCTCTGGATATTTCAATTGGAAACGGATGATGACGGCAGAGAAGGCCTGACAGTACCCTGGGGCTCCGTTCATATTTATCATAAAAGGCTCGAAACGCGATGATGCGTTTCGAGCCTTTTATGTTGTGCCATCATCCGAGGATGATTCAAGAAAGCTTTTGCTTTGCCAGCAAGGATTCCTTCTTGGCTATCCAAGCATCCACCAGCCGCTGACGTGAACGGATGATGGAAGCCCGATAGACCGTACAGGTGCTGAAGAAATAAATCACCGCCTGAACCCAAAGGATGTTCCAGTCATGTCGCACATCCACCAGTTGTGCTCCCATATTGTTGATGGCCACAAAGCCATGGATGCCAAAAGACGAGGGGAACACGTAGGAAATGGCTTTCCACACCGACGGCACAGCGCTTCCGGGCCATGAGATGCCGCTGATAAAAAGCAGTGGTACCGAAGAAAACACGATGAGCATGATGCACATCTCGCGGTTGCGCACAAAAGCGCTCACCGTCATGGCAAAGAAGATGCTTGCCAGGAGGAAAGGAACGACAAACAGGGCCATGTCGTAGGGATTGCCGATCTGGTTGAGACTAAACAACCGCGGCACCACTCCCAGCACATACACCGAAATGGGGATATACACCAGCAAGTAGGCAAAGGCCTTGCCCTGAACGATGCGCAAGAGCCCGGTGTGATGGCGTTCGATAGGCATCAGTGTGTGGAAACGGTTCTTCTCACGGGCCGTACCGGCAGCCATCCCCACACCGAGGAGCAAAGTCTGCTGAAGGATGAGAATCAGCACGGCCGGAATGAGGAACGTGGCAAACCCGTTTTGGGGATTGAACAAGCTGACTTCCTCATAAGCAATGGGATGCTCGGTCACTCGGTCCTGCTCGGCCGTTGATCCGCCCGCCCTGGTCACCTTGATGTCGGCATTCATGGCCAGACTGACATTGGTGTTGGCCGTGAGCACACTCTTGTAGTAGAGCATGCCGCTCATGTCGGCATAAGCAGCCACATAGGTCTGCTGCCCGGTCATGATGCGACGTGAAAAGTCGCGGGGAATGTGTACGGCACCATAGGCCTCACGGTGGCGGATGAGACTTTGCGCCTCTGCCATGTTGGCACAGTGGGAGATGACCTTCACATCGGGCGAGGCATCCAGATGGCGCACATATTCGCGGCTGAGGGCCGAACGGCAGTCGTCCACCACAGCAATAGGCACGTCACGCACCACTTCCTGATTGTAGATGAAGGTGTAGAGCAGCGGGTAGCCCAGCGGCACGATAAAGAAGAATATGAGCACGCCCTGATCCTTGACAATCGTGCGCAGCTCCTCCCGGAAGATGTAGTTCCAATCCGAAAGCGCTTGACGCCAATAGTCTATGACTCGTTGTAACTTCATGAATTTTCAAATATTTGTTGAGTATATGCTTCACGGCACGGTTCCCGACATGCGTCAAGGCTCATAAGTGCAATGAAGCATCACGTGCTTCAGCCTCATCATGCAAGGCCAAGGAAGGATGGCGAAAGCCACCAGAGCCAGCACATAAGGCCAGGCATTGGCCATGGGGTAGCCGTCGAGCGCACAGTTCACATAGAGCAGGAAATAATGGCGCAAGGGGAAAAGCAAAGACAATCCTTGCAGCACCGGATGCATGGCCATCACCGGGAACGACATGCCGGAGATGCTGAATGAGATGACTCCCCAAAGCGAGGCGAAGGACAATCCCAGACGCAAGGTCGGAAGCATGGCAAACATGAACACGCCCAATCCCTGGCAGGCCATGACATAAAGCGCCATCACACACCACATTCGCCCGATGCCGCACTGGCACGGAAAATGAAGATAACCATAGAGCAACCACACGTAAAGCGTACCCATCAAGAGGAAGATGAACAGCTGCGGCAGCAGTTTGCTGTTGATGGCCACAATGATGCTGCCGTCAGAGCGTGCCATCAAGTCGTCGGCCGTACGGAACTTCAGTTCCGTGCCCAGGCTGTAGACCGTGATCATGAATATGAAAATGGCCAGACACCCCGGAATGATGACATTCGACAGGTAAACGTTGTAGTTCAGCGTGGGATTGCCCACCGCATGCATGTCAATCACCACGGGCTGAAGAAATGCCATGGCCTGCTTCTCCGTGGCACCTTTGGCATAGAGCACGGTGCGGGTGGCTGCGCCGGATGCCAGCTCCGACATGGTGCGCATGTCACGATAAATGAGTGAACCGGCCACCAGGTAGGAGTAGTTGGTGTAGAACGACACCGTAGGGATGCGCTGCAGCTGCGCCTTTTGCGTGGTTCCCCTCGGAATAAGGTAGAAGCCATACACTTCCCCCCTCTGCACCGCCGCCCGGGCATCCGTCACGTTGGCATACACTTCCCGGATGTCGGTTCCCTGAAAGGCATCCAGATTGCGTGCCAAATTGCGCGTGGTGGTCGTGTTGTCTTCATCCACCAGTCCCAGCGGAAGGCTGGAAGGCAGACCGCTCGACATGAGCGAAGTGAAGAACACATAGCAGAAGAGCGGGGCGAGCACCATGCAAAACCAATAGATGGGCTGCCGCGCCATTCTGAGCAGTTCGCGCCAAAGCAAGCTCTTTCGGGAAGTCTGCCCGCCGCGACCCGTTTGCGTATTACGGACATTTGTCATAGCTTCACTTGATGTTGGAAGAAAGCAGCACGCTCATGCCAGCCCGCAAGCCATCGACCTTCTGCACGGGAGAAGCCTTCACTTCAAACGTTTTCATGTCAAACTGTCCCGTGGTCTTGGTGGCCTTCCATGCGGCATAAGAGCCCAAATCCTTCATGTAATACACTTTCAGCGTCACCTCCTTGTTGCCTAAAGCCGGGATGACGGCTTTCACCGTCTGGTTCATCTTGAAGGCCTGCAAATGGTCTTCACGCACATTGAAGGTGACCCACATGTCGTTCATCAAAGCCACGTTCATGATGGGTGCTCCCGTGCCGACGAGCTCGCCCACCTGCGGGAAGATGTCGGTCACCTCACCATCGGCAGATGCCACAAGCACGGTTTCACGAATGTAGGAGTTTACTTCCCTCACAGCCCCTTTGGCTCTGTTCACCAAAGCAGCGGCAGCCTGCTTGTCTTCTTGCTCAGCCCCGTTGCGCGCCATGTCGTACTGCGACTTGGCAGCCTTTTCCGTGGCAATGGCCGCATCGCGCTGGGCGGTGACTTCATCAAGTTTCTGCGCCGTCATCACGCCCTGATCATAGAGCCGCTTCACACGCGCATAACTCTTCTCGGCAATTTCCACCCCGGCACGCGCCTTCTGCCACATTTCGTAGGCAGCCGTGATCTGCTCCTGGCGTGCGCCTTTTTCCGCCTTGCGGTTCTGCGCGGCAGCCGCATCTTCAGCCGCCTGGGCCTGAGCGAGTTTGGCTTCCACATCGGGAGCTTCAAGAATGGCCAATGTGTCGCCGGCATGCACATACTGTCCTTCCTTCACACGAAATTCAAGTATTCTGCCGGGCACCTTGCTCGACACACGATACTCCGTGACATCGGCTTCGCCCTGAATGGTATCGGTTTCATCGCTGAAAGCATACATACTGCCCACGATGACCAAAATGATTACGCCAGCCAAAATGAAGATGGCGGGCAAGAGATTTGCTTTTTGTCGTGACATACTCTGTTGGAGTTATTATGGTTGAATGCATCGGAAGGCTCTTCCATTGAAGCCTCAGCCGATGGTAAATGCTATTTCTGTTAAGAACGGTGTTGAAGCGTGCGGTATTATTGTCCCAAAGCTTTTTCGTAGGCGGCACGGCTCAAGCGGATGTCAATCTGCGCATCAATCTTGTCGCTGTGTGCCTGAAGCCAAGCCGTTTGTGCTGCCAGCAAGTCGCTGGTGGTTATCACGCCTTCCTTGAATCCCACCTGCGCCGTGCGCAAGTTTTCCTCAGCCTTGTCGAGGTTTTTCTCGCTCAGAGCCAATTTACGGTTGGCCTCGTTCACCCGGAATGCTTCCTGATTAACCTGCAGCTCAATTTTTTCGCGGGCTTCCTGCTGCTGCAGCGAGGCCACCTGGGCATCCACCTTGGCAGCGCGCACTTTGTAGCGTCCTTCGCCCCAATTCCACACGGGCACTTTCAGCGTGACGCCCACAGCCCATGTGCCACGAAACTTTTTCTCAAAACTGTTGAACACATTGGGATTCGACACCATATACCCCCCCATGAGCGCAAGCTGGGGAAGGAAAGCCGAACGCTCGATCTTCACTTTCTCATCGTACATGGCTTCTGCCTCACGTAGCTGGGCCAGTTCCGGGCGTTGGCTCATGGCCATCGGCACATTGGCGGTGACATCGGTTCTGTCAGCAGTCACATTTTCCGCATTCTCGTCAGCCAGCACAGGATTCGAATCGAGCGGCAAACCGCAAAGCTGGCAGAGCAGCATGCGCGAGAGCACCAGGCCGTCCTCCACCTTGGTCAGCGTCATTTCCGCCTCGTTCAGTTTCACGCTGACGTTGAGTTCATTGCTCTTTGTGGCAACGCCTTCGTGAATCATCTTCAGCACATCCTCATCGAGGTGCTGGAGCATATCGCGATAGCTGATGGCCAGCCTTCGCTTGTTGGCCAACGACACCACTTGCCAGTAAGCCTTGTCCACATCCAGCACCACTGCCTGAGCCTGAGCCCTGTTTTGCTCAGCGGCGAGTGTTTCGGCATGTTTGGTAATGTTGTAATAGGCCTGTATCTTACCGCCCATATAGAGGGGTTGGGTGAGCAGAATGGCTCCGGCAGTCATGTTGCGCGTGTCGGTGCGCAAGGCATCCGTCAGATTCTTTCCCATGGCATTGCCGGCTTGGGCGAATTGGGGCAAATAGCCTTGCAGACTCTGCACGAGGGGGGCAAGGTCGGGATACTGCGTCACAATCTGCTGCGCCACCGAAGCGAACTGCCCCACTCCGGCCGTACCCAGGTTGTTGAGCGCTTGTTTCTGGTCCTTGCTGAGCAAAGAGATCTCGTCGCCCGAGCGTAAATAGCCGGCAGCCAGCGACACTTTGGGCAAGAAATTGGTGTGTGCAGCCTTTCTCGTCCACGCAGCCTGCTGGGCCTTGGCATGTCCGATGGCGAGCTCTTTGTTTCCGCGCAAAGCCAAAGCTCGGCAGCTGTCCAAGCTGAGCACCGATTGTGCCTGAATGGCTCCGATGCAAGCCAGAGCGAAGAAGAATGCAATGGTTCTACGTTTCATATCGTCAATTGTGCTTTGTATTCATCATGAAGTAATGGTCAAATAACCTGATGCAAAATTACGGATTTCCCCTATTATGGTAGTCGGCCATCTTACGAAATCGGAAAAAGAGAACAATAGTTACGTAACAAGTGAAACAGTCACCCCCTTTCAATAAACGCGCAAGCCCGCTGCCAATGGGAATAGTTCCTTGGCAACGGGCCATGCGGTCAAGTTCATGGAGGAAAGTTAAGAACGAAAATGGATGGAAGCCACATCAACGGATGCGCACCTTGGCCACAGCCTTTTTGAGCGTGCCTTGGCCAATGACAGGTGCATGGGCATCCGTCACGTCCATCACATAAAACTCCCCGGGGCGTACGGTGAAGTAAGTGTCGGCAGCCTGGCTGTAAAGCGCAAAATCGTTTTTCTCATCAAAAGGGGCATCGGACTGCACTTTGAGGGAAGCCACGGGCGACCACCCTACGATTTCCACTCCATCAAGTGGAAAATGCACATCCACATACCGACGGTGAACCTCCAGTTTCTGCTCTTCCTTCGTGCGCAAGGCGGCATCGCTCAAATTGATGTAGAGATCGTCGCCGTCAATCGTGATTCGTCCGGCGGGCATGGAAGCCAAATCGTGCGTGCGGACGAACGCAAACAGCTTGGCATAGAGCGGATGCAAGGCAAAGATGCTGTCCGCACGGTCGATTGTGTCGAGAATCATGGGAGAATGCTTTTAATGGTCAAGCGTGCACATAGGTTCCGATGTTCTCACCGCTGAGCACCTTCTTGAGGTTGCCGTACACATCCATGTTGAACACATAGATGGGGAGTTTGTTCTCACGGCACATGGCAGTAGCCGTCACGTCCATCACCTTGAGGCCGCGCGAAAGGACTTCGTCGTAAGTGATTTCGTCAAATTTCGTGGCCGTGGGATCCTTCTCCGGGTCTGCCGTATAAACGCCGTCCACACGCGTACCCTTGAGCATCACGTCGGCTTCCGTTTCGATGCCTCGGAGCGAGGAACCCGTGTCGGTCGTGAAATAGGGACTGCCTGTGCCACAGCTGATGATGGCCACCTCGCCACGTTCCATGGCCTCGATGGCTTTCCATTTGCTGTAGAACTCGCCGATCGGTTCCATGCGGATGGCAGTGAGCACGTGGCTCTTCACGCCGATGGCGCCCAATGCCGAACTCAGTGCCAAAGAGTTGATGACCGTGGCACACATGCCCATCTGGTCGCCCTTCACACGGTCAAATCCTTTTCCGGCACCGCTCAGTCCGCGAAAGATGTTGCCACCGCCAATCACGATGCTGATCTGCACGCCCATCTCCAGAGCTTCCTTGATCTGTGCTGCATATTCGTTGAGACGCTTCACGTCAATGCCGTAGCCCTGCTCACCCATCAGGCTTTCGCCGCTGAGCTTGAGCAAGATGCGTTTGAATTTTGCCATAATTTTTCTGATATTTACTAATGGGGTAATCTGTTGAGGAATGAATTGTGGAAGCGAAGTTAGTGCTTTTTACGTTCTCATGCACGGAAATGGCGTAATATTTTCGGGAACAAACAAGCCTGCATGGCTCCTCGTGTGCCCAAATAGGCCAGAAATGCACTCCACAAAGCAACATTCTGCTGTGGAAAGCACCACACAACGGCCAAAAAAACGCACATGGCAGCAAACATGCTGACGAGCATCGGCCTCGTGGCCGTGGTGCCTACAAACAGGCCATCGAAAATGAAGGCTGCCATGCTGACCGACGGGATGGCCGCGGCAAACAGCAGGAATTGCCGTGCCGACTGGCGCACCGCCTCGTTGTCGGTGAGCAATTGCAGCACCCCCCCTCCGCCGAAAGCATATGCAAGCGTGAACAGTGCAGCCAAAGCCACACCCCACACAAACAGCTGACGGGTCAGCCGGAGGAAGCCCTTGCGGTCACTCGCACCCAAACACTTTCCACCGATGGCCTCGCCGGCATAGGCAAAGCCATCCATCACGTAGGAAAAGAACATGAAGAACTGCATGAGCAAGGCATTGGACGCCAATGTCAGCTCGCCCTGCGCGGCTCCCACCGAAGTGAAATAAGTGGTCACACAGATGAGGCACAACGTGCGCAGAAAGATGTCGCGGTTCACATGAAAGAAATTACACAAACGCTCTTTTACGAAAATGCCTGAACGGGCTTCGCGGCAGGCGAATGGACGGTAGGTGCGGATGCACAACCCGAAAGCCATGCCCAAGCCCACATATTGCGCCAAGAGCGAACCCGCTGCCACGCCTTCTATCTTCAGTCCCAGTCCGTACACCAAAGCCACACTGGCCAACACGTTGACCACATTCTGCACAATGGCCACCGCCATCGGGATGCGGGCATTCTGCATGCCTAAGAACCATCCCGTAAAACTGTAGAGCGAAAGCACGGCCGGTGCGCCCCATATGAGCCAGTCGTAGTAAGTGCGGGCCAATGCTTCCACCTCGGCTGAAGGGTGCAGCAGCCAGCGGGCCACATCGAACAAGGGGGTCTGAAGCAACAGCATCGCTCCGCCCACAAGGAGGGCCACCGTGAGCGAACGGGCCAGCACGCGCAGGCACTCTGCCCGATCGCCTGCCCCGCAAGCCTGTGCGGTGAAGCCGCCTGTGCCCATGCGCAAGAAGCTGAAGAGCCAGTACATCATGTTGAAAATCATCCCCCCGATGGCAATGGCACCGATGTAGGCGGCCGCGCCCAGATGCCCCACGATGGTCGTGTCGGCCAAAGCTAGCAGGGGAACCGTCACGTTCGAAATGATGCTGGGAATGGCAATGTGTAGTATCTGTCGGTTCATGAAGGGATGATGAATGAAACTTCCTTGAAAGCGAACGTCCGTTTCCCCTGTCCGGGCAGATTCAGGGTGAGCATGCCCAGAGGCGAAATGTCAGCTATGCTGGCCTGGAACGCTTCGCCCGAAAGTGTACGGAAATCGTGCAAACCCTCGCGCCAATAGAGGTGCTGCATATAGCGTTGGTGCAAGAGTCGCTCCTTGCCATCGTATACTAGGGAAAGGTTGCTCTCGAAACTGCGCAGGATGCGCTCGAGCAAGGAGGACAAGTCCACCTCCTGGCTGCAAATCTGAAACAAGGAAACCGGATTAGGCGCGTCACTTCTGAATTGCTGCTGGTTGACATTGACCCCCACTCCCGTTCGCGTCACGGCAATCGCGGAACCAGCCAAAGTGTGCTCCAGCAGCATGCCGGCTATCTTGCGGTCGTGCCAATACACGTCGTTGGGCCACTTCACCGTGCAAGGGCCAATCCAGCAAGCCAGCGCATCGGCCACAGCCAGAGCCAAAGCTTCCGACAAGGCAAATTGATGGTTGGCCTGAACCTGCTGCGGACGGAATGCAAAGCTGAAGAGCAGGTTGCACCCCTCATCGGCCTCCCACCGGGTTCCCTTTTGGCCATGGCCCATGGTCTGATAGCCGGTTGTGAGCAGCCTGAATCCCCGTTCGGGCACTTCGGCATCGGGCAGGGCCTTGATGCGTTCCATGGTGGAATCGGTCACATCAAGGTGTTCGTGCCGCCACATCGGATCATTGCGAAACAAGGGCTTCATAGGCTTGCTGCGTTTTGCGTGGAAGTTTCCTCAGCACTTCGGCCAAGGAATGGTCCACCAATTCGAGAATCAATTCGTCGGGAACATCGGTGTCGAAGTGCACTTCGTTCCAATATTTCTTGTTCCAATGCCATGCACCGCCAATGCCGCTATAGGCATCGCGCAGCTGAACGGCCCGGTCGGGATCGCACTTGAGCACCACAAGCTCGGGCCTTTCCAGATCGATATAGGCAAAAATCTTGTTATATACGCGAAACAGCACGCCGTCGGGGCCAAAAGCGGAATCCTCTGTGGCCAAAGGCTTCGAAAGGCAATACTGCCGAATGGTTTCTATGTTCATCGTTCTTGGGAAATGATTTGTCACACTTCAAACGCCCGCTTCCGATGCTCCTTCTCCCGCCTCACGCCCTCGGGGCTATAGGCAAAGGGATAGTGCGTGATGTCGAAAGGCCGCTGGCTGCCCACCACCGTGATGATGTCCCAGCGAAAAGGACTGTCGCTCAGATGGTGCTCATGCAAATAGGCCATGGCCGCCTGCAGCAGATGCTGCTTCTTTGCCAAGTCTACCGCACGGAAAGCCTGACCGAAATCGTTGCGTGCACGCGTCTTCACTTCCACGAACACGATTTCGCCAAACAGCTCGGCCACGATGTCAATCTCCAGATGGCCGTGCCGCCAGTTCCGGTCGAGCAAGGTGTAGCCCTCATGCGCCAGATAGAAGCAAGCTTCGTCCTCGCCCCTACGCCCCAATTCATTGTGTTCTGCCATGATGTCCGCAGGTTTGGTTCACCGTTTGCGTTTGAAGAAGTCCTTCATCAGCTTTCCGCAAGCCTCCTCCATCACTCCGCTCTTCACCTCCGTTTTGGGGTGCAAGGCCTGGGGGGCATACACGCTGAATCCGCGTTTGGGATCGGCAGCGCCGTAAACCAGACGCCCGAGCTGCGACCATCCGATGGCTCCGGCACACATCACGCACGGTTCCACCGTGACATAGAGCGTGCACACGTCCAGATACTTGCCGCCCAGTGCATCGGCAGCCGCGGTGATGGCCTGCATTTCGGCATGGGCCGTCACGTCGTGCAGCGTTTCGGTCAGGTTGTAGGCACGGGCAATGATGCGGTCGCGACACACGACCACGGCGCCCACAGGCACTTCATCCTTGTCGGCGGCCAAGGATGCCTGCTCCAAGGCCTTTTGCATATAGTATTCGTCAGTCATCAGTACCGTATTTCAGGGTTTTGTCGTGAGATGGCATCCAGCTCAGAGCGTACGCATCAGCTGAAGCGCCACCCGTCCGCGTTCCTCATCAATTTCAAGCACCTTCACCACCACTTGCTGCTGGATGTGCACCACCTCGGCCGGATCTTTCACATAGTGGTCGGCCAGGTGTGAAATGTGCACCAGGCCTTTCACCTTGATGCCCATGTCCACGAAACAGCCAAACTTGGTGATGTTGGTCACCACGCCGGGCACTTCCATGCCTTCGCGCAAATCGTCGAGCGAATGCAAGTGCTCATCGAAGCTGAACACCTTCGCCTTGCCGCGCGGGTCACGCCCCGGACGCGCAAGTTCCTGCATGATGTCGGTGAGTGTGGGCATGCCCACTTCGTCGCTGCAATAGTGCTTGAGGTCGATGCGTCCACGCAGCTCGGCCGAAGCCACAAGTTCGGGCACACGGCATCCCGCATCATGGGCCATTCGCTCCACCAAGGCATAGCGTTCGGGGTGAACGGCCGTATTGTCGAGCGGATTGTCGGAATCGGGTATGCGGAGGAATCCCGCGCACTGCTCGTAGGCTTTGGCTCCCAAGCGGGGCACTTTGAGCAACTCCCTGCGCGACTTGAAGGGGCCATTGGCCGCACGGTAGTCCACGATGTTCTGCGCCAGTGCCGGACCGAGTCCCGACACGTAAGTGAGCAGGTGCTTCGAAGCGGTGTTGAGGTTGACGCCCACCGTGTTGACACAACTCTCCACGGTCAGGTCAAGCGAACGCTTGAGGGCGGCCTGGTCCACATCGTGCTGATACTGCCCCACCCCGATGGCTTTCGGATCGATTTTCACGAGTTCGGCCAGCGGATCGGCCAATCGGCGGCCGATGCTCACGGCGCCACGCACCGTGACGTCATAGTCGGGAAACTCCTCACGCGCCAGTTTGGAAGCGGAATAGACCGATGCGCCGTCTTCACTCACCAGGAAGGCATCCACATCCTTCAGGTGGAGCGAACGCACCAGTTCGTCGGTTTCGCGTCCGGCCGTGCCGTTGCCGATGGCAATGGCTTCGATGTGATACTGCTCAACGAGCGAAGCAATCTTGAATCCGGCACGGGCATACTGGTTCTGGGGCGGATGGGGGAAGATGGTTTCATTGTGCAGCAGGTTGCCCTGCGCATCCAGACACACCACCTTGCAGCCCGTGCGAAATCCGGGATCGATGCCCATGATGCGCTTCTGGCCGAGCGGCGGGGTGAGCAGCAGCTGCTTGAGGTTGGAGGCAAACACTTGAATGGCTTCTTCATCGGCCTTCGTTTTGCTGGCCCCCGCAAATTCCGTTTCGATGCTGGGTTTGAGCAAACGCTTGTAGGCATCGGCTGCAGCCATTTCCACCTGTGCGGCCGAAGGGGTACCCCGACGCACATACTTGCGTTCCATGCGTTCGAGGCAGTCTTCCTCGTTCGAGGGAGCAATGCTCACACGCAGCAGCCCTTCAGCCTCGCCCCGGCGCATGGCGAGCAGCCGGTGGGAAGTGCATCGGCGCAGCGGCTCGCGCCAATCGAAATAGTCGCGATACTTTCCTGCCTCGCTCTCCTTGGCTTTCACCACCTTCGACTGCACCATGGCTGTCACCTCAAAGGAGCGGCGCACCGTTTGGCGGGTCTGTTCGTCCTCGTTCATTCGTTCGGCCAGGATGTCGCGCGCCCCCTGCAGGGCAGCGGCCACATCGGCCACTTCGCCCTTCACAAAGGCCTGGGCCAACTGTTCGGGGTCGGATTGCGGACTGATGAGCAGCTTGTTGGCCAAGGGTTCCAGCCCCTTCTGGCGTGCCACTTCGGCTCGGGTTTTCCGTTTGGGCTTGAAGGGAAGGTAGATGTCTTCAAGCAGGGTGGCATCCCAGCATTCGCTGATGCGCTTTTGCAGCTCTGGCGTGAGTTTGCCCTGCTCCTCGATGGTGGAGAGCACATAGTCGCGCCGGTGAATGAGTTCCTGCATGCGGTCGTTTTCCTCCTTCACCTGCGCCACCTGCACTTCGTTGAGTCCGCCGGTGGCTTCCTTGCGGTAACGGCTGATGAAGGGGATGGTTGCTCCCGAGTTGAGGAGGTCTATGGTATGGGCCACTTGTTTGAGTTGCAGCCCGAGCTTTTTGGCAATGAGTTCGTTGGCTTCCATTGGATGCTTGATTGGGGTGAGATGATTGTGGGGTGAGAACGCGTTGTTGCGGGCAAGCTTTGCAATTTGCCGTCAACCGTTCTCCGCACGGCCAATCTTCCGCTTCATTTTAACGAAGAAGGGATATTAGCTGCACAAATTTAGCCATAAAATCCGGCAAGGGCACACTTTTCACTCGAATATTTGTACGGGCTTCAGTGGTACAAACCGAATCACTGCTTTCCGACAAATGCTTGCCACTCCTGCTCGGCCCTTTTCCAGAATTGGCATTCGATGTCGGTGAGCTTGTCGTAAGGCAAATCTTCCGTACACGGTGCTGTCGAACGAACGGTATTTGAGTTTGCTTTTCTCGCCGACACCTTCCTTCAGCTGGATTTTCGTTGTAAAAACCACGCCAGAATCGTCCCCGTCGGAACCCTTCGCGAATTTTCCCTTCACACTGAACGCTGCCTCATCGGCAAAGAGCAGGATGTCTTTCTTGACAATTCGATCCCGGTCTCCTTCAAAATCCAGCAGGGCAATGCCCCGTGTGTCGACAAAGAAATCGGTACCCTTAAACTTTACGGGAAGGAAACGCTTAATGACGATAAATCCCCAAACCAAGAGCATGATGGCAACAACAATATCATAGACAAGAGAAATTACGCAACGAATCGGATAGAACACAAGTGCCAATAACGGGAACAAAACCGACAATACCTTAATCGCGAGTTTCTGATCTAATCATGTGCGCACATAGTTCTCCTCTGGTTCTTTGGAGGGATTGCTGGTGTCGCAGTAGACGATGTCGCCCACTTCCCGGGGAACGCATCCGAAGAAGCGCTCACCCTTCTTCAGCCTGTTGAACAAATGTACAGAACAACCAATGGCCATAAGCATTACTTGATTTATAGTCAGGCAAGAATGGTTTGGGAAAACCTGAGGTATAAGCCATGCGGGTAGCATCTGCTCTCTTCATTCCAATTTCATGCCGCAAGCCACCCCGTTAGGGGTGAAATTGGGTAGCCAGGTATGCGGGGAACCCCGCATGCCTGGTTACAGAGAATCATGCTGCCGAGGATGGAGCACGCCGTAGGTGTGCGGATTGTTCTAA
>DAIRWG010000011.1:0-31898 GCA_036802405.1 Alloprevotella sp. | reverse complement strand
GCTGCATCCCGATAAAGCACTTCTAATCTAAAAATAATTCTGAACACCTACTTAGCGTTCAATATGGCTTACTCTAGGCGCCTCATGGCGAATGTTTTTCCGTTTTGAAAGAATGCAAAGAAAAAATGCAAAGTTCCACAAAATGATACGTTCCTTGATGGGAACTGCTTGATGCTGTGAATGTCAAATTCGGATACAAGTGATAGGAATGAGGATAGAGCAGGACACTAGAAATAACAGAAAACATGTTGAAGAACATACTGCATGAGCCCCGTCGCTTCGCATTTTATGCCTTCCTTTGTGGTCGGTAAAAAGACATGATCGGCAGTCGTCGGTTTTGCATACCCCATTCAAAAATCCTTTTCAGTAACCCCTCGTAAGGATGACGCTTAAGCATGAAAGCATAATATATGATTACGCGGCATCTTTTTCGATCCTACTAATATCATCACACAATGAGCAAATATCCCAAAATCGGTATCCGTCCGACCATCGATGGCCGTCAGGGCGGAGTGCGTGAAAGCCTGGAAGAAAAAACGATGAATTTGGCCCATGCAGTGGCCGAACTGATCAGCACACATTTGCACAACGGCGATGGCTCGCCCGTGGAGTGCGTGGTTGCCGATGGCACCATCGGCCGTGTGGCCGAAAGCGCTGCTTGCGCCGAAAAGTTTGAGCGCGAAGGCGTAGGCGCCACCATCACTGTCACTTCCTGCTGGTGCTATGGCGCCGAAACGATGGACATGAATCCGCATTGGCCCAAGGCCGTGTGGGGATTCAACGGAACCGAGCGCCCGGGAGCTGTTTATCTGGCAGCCGTGCTTGCCGCACATGCACAGAAGGGGCTCCCCGCTTTCGGCATCTATGGACACGATGTGCAGGACTTGGCCGACGACACCATACCGGCCGATGTGGCAGAGAAGATCCTTCGCTTTGCACGTGCCGCTCAGGCGGTGGCCACCATGCGTGGCAAGAGCTATCTTTCGTTGGGCAGCACCTCTATGGGCATTGCCGGAAGCATTGTCAACCCCGACTTCTTCCAGGAATATCTCGGCATGCGCAACGAGAGCGTTGACCTCACCGAAATCATCCGCCGCATGACGGAAGGCATCTACGATCACGAGGAATATGAGAAGGCCATGGCTTGGACGCGTGAACACTGCATGGTCAACGAAGGCGACGATTTCAAGAACCGGCCGGAGAAGCGCAAGACGCGCGAGGAAAAGGACAACGACTGGGAATTCATCGTGAAGATGACCATCATCATGCGCGATTTGATGAAGGGCAACCCCAAACTCCGCGAAATGGGATTCAAGGAGGAGGCGCTCGGCCATAATGCCATCGCCGCCGGATTCCAAGGACAGCGCCAATGGACCGACTTTTACCCCAATGGCGACTACTCCGAGGCATTGCTCAACACTTCCTTCGACTGGAACGGTCTGCGCGAAGCCTTCGTGCTGGCCACAGAGAACGATGCGTGCAACGGTGTTGCCATGCTTTTCAGCCACCTTCTCACCGGCCGTGCCCAAATCTTCAGCGATGTGCGCACCTATTGGAGTCCGGAGGCAGTGAAGCGTGTGACGGGCAAGGAACTCACTGGCCGTGCCGAAAACGGCATTATTCATCTGATCAATTCCGGTGCCACTACGCTTGATGGCACAGGACAGGTGACCGATGCGGAAGGCAATCCCACCATGAAGCCTTTCTGGGAACTGACTCCCGAGGATGCCGACAAGTGCCTGAAGGCCACAACGTGGTATCCTGCCGACCGCGATTATTTCCGTGGAGGCGGTTTCTCTTCCAACTTCCTTACCCGTGGCGGCATGCCCGTCACCATGGTGCGCCTCAACTTGGTGAAGGGCCTTGGCCCGGTGCTCCAGCTGGCTGAAGGTTGGACCGTGGACATCGATCCCGAAATTCATGAGAAACTCAACATGCGCACCGATCCCACTTGGCCGACCACCTGGTTCGTGCCCCGCTTGTGCGACAAGGCTCCTTTCAAGGATGTTTACTCTGTGATGAATAACTGGGGAGCCAACCATGGTGCCATC
This sequence comes from Alloprevotella sp., assembly GCA_036802405.1. Taxonomy (GTDB): domain Bacteria; phylum Bacteroidota; class Bacteroidia; order Bacteroidales; family Bacteroidaceae; genus Alloprevotella. Next base: position 29,847 of record DAIRWG010000011.1, on the reverse strand, counting down.
AGCTATGGACACATCGGTGCCGACCTCATCACCTTGTGTTCCATTCTCCGCATTCCCGTGTGCATGCACAATGTGGATGAAGACCAAATATTCCGTCCTGCAGCTTGGAATGCTTTCGGCATGGACAAGGAAGGGGCAGACTACCGTGCTTGCCAGAACTACGGACCTATTTACAAGTAAACAACAAGGTGGCGGGTTGGCAAGTGGATTTGGTTCTGCCGTCACTCTCGTTTTCCCCCTTTTAGTGTGAGCGAGGGTGGGGCGGATGTCGATAGCAAACCTATGCTGACTTGTCAACTCGTTATCCTGTCAACCCCTCTAACCATCAACCAACGACCCATGACCCATCGATTCATACTCAACGAAGTGTCTTACTTCGGCCCAGGTGCACGCGCCGAACTGCCCAACGAAATCCATCGTTTGGGCTTGCACAAGGCATTGGTGTGCACCGACAAAGACCTGATCAAATTTGGCGTAGCACAGAAAGTGCTTGACGTGCTCGACCAGGCGGGCATCCCCTATGAGGTGTTTAGCGAAATCAAGCAAAATCCCACTGTCAGCAACGTGAAGAAAGGTGTTGCTGCGTTTGCCGAATCGGGCGCAGACTTCCTGCTGGCCATCGGCGGAGGTTCCAGCATTGACACGGCCAAGGCTGTGGGCATCATCACCAACAATCCCGAATTTTCCGATGTGGTGTCGCTTGAAGGTGTGGCGCCTACGCGCCGCAAGTCGGTGTCCGTGATAGCACTGCCTACCACGGCCGGCACAGCAGCTGAGGTGACCATCAATTATGTCATCACCGACGAGGAACACGAGAAGAAAATGGTGTGTGTGGATCCCAACGACATTCCCGCCATTGCCATCGTTGATGCAGAACTGATGTACACCCTGCCGCGTAGCCTCACTGCTGCCACCGGCATGGATGCATTGACGCATGCCATCGAAGGACTCATCACCAAGGGCGCTTGGGAAATGAGCGACATGTTTGAGGTGAAAGCCATTGAGATGATAGCGCAGCACTTGGAGAATGCCGTGAAGGAACCCACCAATGCGGAAGCCCGCAACGGCATGGCAGTGGCCCAGTACATTGCAGGCATGGCTTTCTCCAACGTGGGATTGGGTGCCGTGCACGGCATGGCTCATCCTTTGGGCGCCATCTTCGACATTCCTCACGGTGTGGCCAACGCGTTGCTCCTGCCTGTGGTGATGGAGTTCAACGCTCCGGCCGCCATGCAGAAGTACGTCACCATTGCCAAGGCCATGAATGCCTACGACGAACTGATGTCGGCCGAAGAAGCAGCACAGGCTGCCGTGGCAGCCGTGCGCCAGCTTTCGGTACGAGTGGGCATTCCCCAGCACCTTGCCGAATTGGGCATCAAGGAGGAAGACCTTCCCCGTTTGGCCAAGGCTGCGGCAGCCGATGTCTGCACCCCGGGCAATCCGCGTGAAGTGACGGAGCAGGATTTGCTCGAACTCTATAAAAAAGCTTATTGAAAACTGTAGACGCAATGATTACTGACGAACATATTCAAAAGTTTCTGGAACAGGCCCACCGTGTGGGCGATGCCGCATTGACCATTTGCAGCAGCGGCAACCTTTCGTGGCGCATTGGCGAAGAAGCACTCGTTTCGGGCACCGGATCGTGGGTGCCTTCCTTGCAGAAGGAGAAGGTGGCCCGTTGCCTCGTGGCCACAGGCGAAGTGCTCAATGGCGTGAAACCCTCCATGGAGAGCGGATTCCACCTCGGCGTGCTGCGCGAGCGTCCCGACTGCAATGTGGTGCTGCATTTCCAGTCGCCCTATGCCACTGCCGTGGCCTGCATGAAGCACACACCCGAGAATTTCAATGTGACGGCCGAGATTCCCTGCCATGTGGGCAAGGAAATTCCCGTGATCCCTTACTACCGTCCCGGCTCGCCGGAGTTGGCAGAGGCCGTGAAGGCCGCATTGAAGGACCACAATTCGGCCCTGATGCTGAAACATGGCCAGGTGGTGTGTGGCAAGGACTTCGACGAGGTGTTCGAGCGTGCCATGTTCTTTGAAATGGCTTGCCGCATCATCGTGCAGAGTGGTGGCGACTACACCGTGCTTACTCCCGAGGAAATCGATGACTTGGAGGTGTACGTGTTGGGCAAGAAGCATTGACCACTCCAAGAGATGAAAGCCGGAGAAGGATTTCACGCGAGGAACGCCCCTCATTGTGAGGCGGACAACCGACGAAGTCCTTCTCCGGTTTTCCAGTTTTAAACCTTTTGTTTGACTATAATCCAGACAATCTATGACCTATCTGGCAATTGACTTTGGGGCCGGCAGCGGACGCGTGTTGGCAGGAACGCTCCATGACGGACGCTTGCAGATGGAGGAAATCCATCGCTTCCCCAACCATCAAGTGCGCATGGGCGGACATGTATATTGGGATTTTCCCGCGCTTTTCAACGAACTCAAGAACGGACTCAAGAAAGCCGCAGCTCGCGGCTTGGAGGTGAAAGCCATCGGCATTGACACTTGGGGCGTGGACTTCGGACTGATCGACCGCAATGGCGATCTGATTGGCAATCCCGTGTGCTATCGTGATGAGCGGACGTTGGGTATGCCCGAACGTTTCTTCGAGCAGTGCGACCGACAGTCGCACTATGCCGTCAATGGCACGCAGGTGATGCCGATCAACACGATTTTCCAGCTGATGAGCCTGAAGGAATGCAATAGCCCGCAATTAGACATGGCGGAACACCTGCTCTTTATGCCCGACCTCTTCAGCTATTTCCTTACGGGTGACACCAGCGTGGAGTATAGCATCGCTTCCACATCAGAAATGCTTGATGCCTCATCCCGCGATTGGGATTGGGCCACAATCGACCGTTTGGGCCTTCCGCGCAAACTGTTCGGACGCATTGTGATGCCCGGTGACAGCCGTGGCTTCCTGACCAGGGAGCTGGCGGAAGAAACAGGGTTGGGGCAGGTGGAAGTGGTGGCTGTCGGCAGCCACGACACAGCAAGCGCCGTCGCTGCTGTGCCAGCCGATGAGAATGAGGGCATGGTGGCCTTCCTCAGTTCGGGCACATGGTCGCTTTTCGGCGTGGAACTCGATCAGCCGTTGCTCACCGAATCGGCCCGTTTGGCCGGATTTACCAACGAAGGAGGCGTCGGCGGACGCATCACCTTCCTGCAGAATATCACGGGACTTTGGATCATGCAGCGCCTGATGGCCGAGTGGAAGGCATGTGGCGAGGAGCAGGCCTACGATGTGATTCTGCCTCGGGCTGAGGCTGCTCGCATAGATTCGCAGATTGATGTGGATGACGAGGCTTTCCGCAATCCCCATAGCATGCAGCAGGCCATCGTCGGCTATTGCAGCCGAAGCGGTCAAACTGTGCCCAAGAACAAGGCCGAAGTGGTGCGCGTGGTGCTGCAGTCGCTTGCCGCACGCTATGCGCAGGCTGCACGCAGCCTGAACGCCCTTCTTCCGCAGCCCATCCGCACGCTGCATGTAATCGGAGGCGGATGCCAGAACCAACTGCTAAACCAGCTCACGGCCAGTGCCTTGCAGATTCCCGTTGTGGCAGGTCCTGTGGAAGCTACGGGCATAGGCAACATCTTGGTGCAGGCGATGGCAAAAGGCGAAATCAACGATATGAACGAATTGCGCCAGGTGGTGCGTGCCAGCCGTTGAACAATAAGTGTGGTAATCACCCAGAGGATGACCATACCCCAGGTTGAGAGCTTCCGGGACTGCTCCGAAAGCTTTGACAACACACGGTGCTATGGGCCTCTTCCCTCAAATCATAATCATGAACAATCAAACTGATATAAAGACAGAGAACCGTGAATTAAGGTCGGGCGCTCCTACCGGTCATGCCGAAAAGAAGAACGAAGAGCGCATTTTGTGGAAGGACGGTGTGAACTATCTGGTGCCCTTCGTCCTGATCACTTCCTGCTTTGCCCTTTGGGGCTTTGCCAACGACATCACCAACCCCATGGTGAAGGCTTTTTCGAAAATTTTCCGCATGTCTGCCACGGATGGCGCTTTGGTGCAGGTGGCTTTCTATGGTGGCTATTTTGCCATGGCCTTTCCTGCAGCCATCTTCATTCGTAAGTTTTCTTACAAGGCTGGAGTGCTCCTCGGGTTGGGGCTGTATGCCGTGGGAGCCTTCCTCTTCTTCCCGGCTAAGATGATGGGGGAATACTACCCCTTCCTGCTGGCTTATTTCATACTGACTTGCGGTCTTTCCTTTCTGGAAACTTCGTGCAACCCCTACATCCTGTCGATGGGCACGGAGGAAACGGCCACAAGGCGCTTGAACCTTGCACAGTCGTTTAACCCGATGGGGTCGCTGCTTGGCATGTTTGTGGCCATGAACTTCATCCAGGCGAAGCTGCATCCACTCGACACGGCCGGGCGTGCCAAACTTTCCGATGCCGAATTCGAGGTGATAAAGCAGCAGGACCTGTCTGTTCTGATCGGTCCGTATTTGGCCATCGGGTTGGTCATCCTGCTGATGTTTCTGGTGATTTTCTTTATGCGAATGCCAAAGAACGGAGAAGCTGACCATCGCATCAATTTCATTCCCACGCTGAAGCGCATCTTCCACATGCCGCACTATCGCGAAGGAGTCGTGGCGCAGTTCTTCTATGTGGGCGTGCAGATTATGTGCTGGACCTTCATCATCCAGTATGGCACACGCATTTTCATGGCTGAAGGCATGAGTGAACAAGCTGCTGAGGTGCTCTCGCAGAAGTACAACATCGTGGCCATGGTCATTTTTTGTTGCAGTCGCTTCGTGTGCACCTTCATGCTGCGCTATTTGGATGCAGGAAAGTTGCTCATGATGCTGGCCATCGTGGGGGGCGGCTTCACCGTGGGTGTGATTGTGCTGCAGAATGTGTGGGGCCTCTATTGCCTGGTGGCAGTGAGTGCCTGCATGTCGCTCATGTTCCCCACCATCTATGGCATAGCCTTGACAGGGCTGGGCGACGATGCCAAGTTTGGTGCGGCCGGCCTCATCATGGCCATCTTGGGTGGCAGCGTGCTTCCGCCTTTGCAGGCCAGCATCATCGACATGGGCACGCTGAACGGCTTTCCGGCAGTCAACCTTTCGTTTGCATTGCCTTTAGTGTGCTTCGTGGTGATAGCCATCTACGGTCGTCGCACGATGTTGCGCGCGTTGGGACGGTTGAATGGATAAAGGAGCTGTTCTATATTGATTATTCCCTCTTGTTCAACAAAGGAGTGTGCAGAAAGTGGCCACAGACTGCTTTCTGCACACTCCTTTCTTAGATAGTTGCGCTTTGTGAGTTTCAGATTTCTTCGCTCCGCACGATTCCGTGGGTGACAGCAAAGATGGTGAGAGCTGCCACGCTGCGCGTGCCGAGCTTTTCTGTCAGATTCTTGCGGTGCGTGATGACCGTGGCCAGACTCACTCCCAAGCGTTCGGCTATCTCCTTGTTGAGAAGTCCGTGTACGATTCCGATGAGCACTTCACGCTCACGGGGCGTGAGTTGTGGTGATGGGGCTGTGGCTTCGGCTTCGCGCACGATGGGTGGTTCAGAACCGTGCTGGTGGTGCGAGCGGTGGGCCATTTGCATGATGTCGCGGATGAGGCTGCTCTCGCTTTGGCAGACGTTGAGCGTGTGGAATCCTTTGGGCAGCAGTCCTGATTCCTCGCCATGCACCAGCACGATTGTCTTGTGCTGTCGTTGCAGGAAGTAGGCTGGCTGGCTCATGACTTCCTGCGACGACACGAAGTAGTGGAAAAAGGCTTCGTGCTCTGTGCCGTTGATCATTTCATCCACGTGGGCATAGGTGCACGGCTCTGCTCCCGGCATCATGCGGTGCAGAATGTCGGCCAGCCCTACTGCCGCCAATATGTTGGGGATGATGATGGCTATTCTGGGTGTCATGGGGTGTTGTGAGATGCTTTTGGAAGGTGATAGCTCAGTTGACCACAAGTTGGGGGAAGAATTGTCGGAGCACTTCGGCTGCTTTTTCAATTTGTTCGGGGGTGTTTTCCTTCACATCTTTCAGTTTGTACTCCCAGCCGAGTGATTCGTATTTGTGAACGCCCAGCGTGTGGTAGGGTAGGAGTTCGACGCGCTCGATCTGATGATAGCCGGCAAAGTGCTTGCCGAGCGCTTCCAAGTCGTCTTTGAAGTCGCTGAGTCCAGGCACAAGCACATAGCGTAGCCAAAATGGGTGATGGTGGTTTTCCAGCCATTCGGCAGTGGCAAGCGTTTGGGCATTGCTGCGTGAGGTGATGTGCTTGTGGCGTGAGGGATTGATCTCCTTCACATCAAGCAGGACGAGGTCTGCCAAGGTGAAGAGCTCTTCCACATGTTTGTTCCAAATGCCGCCGTTGGAGTCAACGCAGATGTGAATGCCAGCCTCTTTCAATTGCCTGAAGAGGGGTATGAGTGCTTCAGCCTGTACGGTGGGTTCGCCGCCGGAAAAAGTGATGCCGCCTCGTTTTCCGAAAAACGGCTTCATGGAAATGGCCTGTTCGAGAATATGGCTCGATGGGGTAGGCGTGCTTTCGCCTACGGCATCAATCGTGTCGGGATTGGCACAGTAGAGGCAACGGAAGGGGCATCCTTGCAGGAACACCACGTAGCGTAGGCCGGGGCCATCGTAGGTGCCCATCGATTCGTAGCTATGTACTCTGATTGTAGTTTCTGTCATTTGTGGTCTTTTATTGGTGGGTTGATTCAGTTGGGTGTTGGTCAGCAATTTCCTTTTCCATGAGTTGCGAAAAACTTTGCAGGTCGCTCCCGGTGGGTGATTGGAACAATTCGAGGCCAAAGGCAGGCAGCACGGCAATGAAATGCTCAATAATCAGAGAGGCTTCCTCTTCGTAGCGCACAAAAGCGGTGTTCTTCAAGTAAAACCAGAATTCCAAAGGCAGCCCATTGGGCGTGGGATTGAGTTGCCGTATGAAGGCCCATTGCGTGCCCTCCACCAGCGGCGATTGCCGCAGACGTTGGGTCACATAGCTCCTGTAGAGGGCGAGATTGGTGCATTCCGCTTCTTTGCCGAGCGTTAACTCCGGCTTCACATAGAGTTGGCGTGCCCGCAATTGTTCGATGAGTTCGGGCGTAGCAAAGCGTATGGTGCGCAAGTTCACATAGAGGTTTCGCTTCACCCGCCTTGCACCTTGGTTGACCATGCCGTTCCAGTTTTGGAAGGAATCGCTCACGAGCGTGTAAGGCGGTATGGTTGAGATGGTGTTGTCGAAGTTTCGCACCTTCACCGTGGTCAGCGATATTTCTTCCACGGTGCCGTTGATGTTGAGTTTGTCGATGGTCACCCAGTCGCCCACCTTGAGCATGCGGTTGAGCGACAGCTGGATGCCCGCCACAAGCCCGAGAATGGAATCCTTGAACACCAGCATGAGCACGGTGGCCATGGCGCCCAATCCTGCAGTCACCCGCATGGGGTCATATCCGAAGAGTTGTGACACGAGCACGATGCCTCCGAGCACGTAGACGCACATTCTGAGAAATTGCAGGATGCCCATCACGTGGTGTTCCTTGAGCAATTCGAGCAGGGCGGTGGAGAGATTCTTGAGGAAAGCACCGAGGATGAGCGTCACACACAAGGTGATATAGGCCTGAGTGATGCGCGAAATGGCGATGAAGCTGGTGGCATCGCTTGAATCAAAGCATCGCGGCAGAAAACGGTAGATGAGGAGGCACGGGATGAGATGGCTCAGCGAAATGAGCACGGGGGGATTGATCAGGTAGTCATCCCATTGGGTTTCGGTCTTTTCCACCACTTTCAGTATGACAGGGATGACGAGCTTGCGGAATACATATCCCAAGAGGAAAGCTGCTGCGATCAGTCCCACGATGACGATGATTTGCGACAGGCGCGTACTCCAGTCGGCATTAGTGCCGATGTTGAGAAAGACCCCTTCCAGGGCCGTGCGGTATGCAGGAAAGTTGAATGTCATGTGCAGGATGGGTGTGTAAGGGTGGTTCACTGCCGCAAAAGTAGCAATTCTTTTTCTTTTGGCCACCGCTTTTTCCGGATATGCGAACCTTGATGCGTTTTCTTCTCCGTTAGACAGAGACCCGAAACGCCGTCTTCGGAATGTCTTTAGGTGGTATGAATGTATGCAGGAATGCGCAGAATGGAGTGCTGAATGTGTATTGGTGTTAAATATGAAGAGAAATACACGGATTTATTTGGAAGAGAAAGCAGATACCCGTATCTTTGCAATGTTTTTCATGGTATTAGATTTAAGGTTAGTGAAGATTGGTTGTCGTGATGACAATCAATTTTTTTTGTGCCTACCCGATAGTTCGGGCTATTCTGCGTGCTTTGCGTGGCTTGTTTCTCCAGTTTTCCTCATCTTTCGTATGGGAGTTTTGTATGACAACTTGATGATGTGAGGATGTATGAAGAAGTCGGCAACGTGGTGCGCTCGTAGCACTTCTTATTCTTGTTGCTGATGCGCAAGCTGTCGCTGTTTGTGCAAAAATCCGCATTTTCATTTGCAAAAATTTTGTATTTCAAGGCTACCTTCGTAACTTTGCCCTCCAAAAGACGAACAACGTGAAAAAGGGCTACAGTTTTGGCAAGCAACCACTGCTTGCCGCTGGTAAAAATCATTGTGAAGCGGCGGACAAGCGTGTCCGTGCGCTGATTTTTCGTGTCCGCACGTCAAGGAAGCCCTTAATCCCTTGACGGGCGGATTTTTCGTCTTCCTGCAGCCCGTAGGAAGCGTTGGCTCGTTTGCATTGAAAGTTTTCAGAACAGAAGGTGAGATGGCTCCTATTGCCCAGGCAAGGCATTGGGAGCTACGTTGTTCTGCTGTTCTGCTGGCTGGCAATAACATTAAATTAATTTATTAACAATAACATTTAAAGAGCTATGAACTTTACCTTATTTGTCACTGCATTGCTGACAGGGTTGGCGTTCGTAGGCATCGTGACGATTTTGGCCAAGCTGATTTCGCCCCGAAGCTACAACGCTCAGAAGGAAGAGGCTTACGAATGTGGTGTGCCAACGCGCGGTCGCTCGTGGATGCAGTTCCGTGTGGGCTACTACCTGTTCGCCATTCTCTTCCTCATGTTCGACGTTGAAACGATGTTCCTCTTCCCCTGGGCCGTCGTGATGCGCTCCCTCGGTCCTTCCGGACTGGTGGCTGTGCTCTTCTTTCTGTTTATCTTAGTTCTGGGCTTGGCTTATGCCTGGAGGAAAGGAGCGTTGAAATGGCAATGAAAAGAGCAAAAATCAAGTCGATTCCCTACGAGGAATTCAAGGACAACGAGACGTACGAGAAACTCGTTGAAGAACTCAATGCCGGCGGCGCCAACGTCGTTGTGCGCAAACTCGATGACCTGATTGACTGGGGCCGTTCGAACTCTCTTTGGCCGCTCACCTTTGCCACTTCATGCTGCGGCATCGAGTTTATGGCCGTGTGTGCAGCCCGCTACGACATCGCCCGTTTCGGTTTTGAGGTGACGCGTAACAGCCCACGTCAGGCCGATGTGATTCTGGTGTGCGGCACCATCACCACCAAGATGGCACCCGTGCTCCGCCGTTTGTACGACCAGATGGCCGACCCGAAATATGTGGTTGCCATCGGCGGTTGCTCCATTTCCGGCGGCCCGTTCACCAAGTCCTATCATGTGCTGAACGGTGTGGACAAGATCATTCCCGTGGACGTTTACGTGCCCGGATGTCCTCCCCGCCCCGAATCATTCCTTTACGGTATGATGCAGCTGCAGCGCATCGTGAAGGTCGAGAACTTCTTCGGCACCACCAACCGTAAGCAGAAGGATCCCTTCAAGGCAGTTGCCGAAGCAAAAGAAGAAGAAATTTATAAAGAGGAGGAAGAGGCATGAGCGAAGAATTGAATCCTACAGCCAACCAAGCGCAGGCCCAGCAGCCTGCCGCACCTGCAGCCGCTGCCGCCCAACCCGCTGCTCCTGCTGCCAAGCCCGCTGCGGCACGTCCGGCCGCACGTCCTGTGGCTCCTGCCAAGCCTGCTGTGAATGAACTCAAACCGGCCATCGTGGCTCCCGCCGACTTGCACAAGGAGATGAAGCGCCTTCACGACGAAGAAGGCATGGACTTCTTGCTTAACCTGGTGGGTGAAGACTGGATGGAAGACGGCTTGGGCGTGGTGTATCAGCTTGAGAACACTTCCAACCAGAAGCAGGCTTGCATCAAGTGCGTGACCACCGATCGTGAGCATCCGATGATTCCGTCGGTGAGCGACCTTTGGGACATTGCCAACATCTATGAGCGTGAAGTATATGACTACTACGGCATCATCTTCACCAATCATCCCGACATGCGCCGCATCTTCATGCGCGAGGATTGGGTGGGCTACCCCTTCCGTAAGGATGATGACCCCGAGAAGGAAAATCCCTTCGATCCGCAGCACATGACCAACGAGCCGCTGGCCGACGTGACCTATGAGTACCAGCTCCAGCAGGATGGCACCATCAACAAGGTGGAGCATCAGATTTTCGGCCCCGACGACTATGTGGTGAACATCGGCCCGCAGCACCCCTCCACCCACGGCGTGCTTCACTTCCGTGTGGATCTGGAAGGCGAAATCATCCGCAAGGTGGACCCCGTGTTGGGCTACATCCATCGCGGTGTGGAGAAAATCAGTGAATCGATGACCTATCCCCAGACCTTGGCCCTGACCGACCGTCTGGACTATCTGGGCGCCATGCAGAACCGTCATGCCCTGTGCATGTGCATCGAGCAGGCCATGGGTGTGGAAGTGAGCGACCGTGTGCAGGTGATCCGTACGATTATGGATGAGTTGCAGCGTATCGACTCGCACATCCTGTTCTTCGGCTGCCTTTGCCAGGATCTCGGTGCCACGACCGCATTCCTCTATGCCTTCCGCGACCGTGAGAAGATTCTCGACATCTTCGAGGAAACTTGTGGCGGACGTCTCATCCTCAACTACAACACCATCGGCGGTGTGATGTACGACATTCACCCCAACTTCCAGAAGCGCGTGAAGGAATTCATCCAGACCATGCGCAAGAACATTCGCGAGTATCACGACATCTTCACGGGTAACGTGATCTTCCAGAACCGTTCGAAGGGCGTGGGCGTGCTGACCAAGGAGCAGGTGATCAGTTTCGGCTGCACCGGCGGTACAGGTCGTGCTTCAGGTTGGCACAACGATTTGCGCAAGCTTCGTCCCTATGCAGCTTACGACCGTGTGCAGTTCAACGAAGTGGTGCGCACGGAAGGCGATTCCTTCGCCCGCTACATGATCCGTCTGGACGAGATTCTCGAGAGCCTGAACATCATCGAACAGCTCATCGACAACATTCCCGAAGGCAACTATCAGGAGAAGATGAAGCCCATCATCAAGCTGCCTGTCGGCACTTTCTACAGCGAAGTGGAAGGCAGCCGTGGCCGCATGGGCGTGTTCATTGAGAGCAAGGGCGACAAGAGTCCGTACCGTTTGCACTACCGTTCGACCGGTTTGCCCTTGGTGGCCGTGATGGACACCGCTTGCCGAGGCAACATGCTGGCCGACTTGATCACCATTGGTGGTACGGTGGACTATGTGGTGCCCGACATTGACCGTTAAGACAAGTTTAATAAGCTGACGGGCATCCGTCCGTTCATAGTGAACGGACTATCGGGAGCCTTCAGACTCATAAACTCACAATAAACAATGTTTTTTGATTTTTCAATAGTAACAAACTGGCTGCACAACTTCCTCATGCAGACTTGTGGCTTTGCCGAGTGGGGAGCAATCCTGACGGAGAGCATCCTCGTGGCTTTGGTCATCATCACCCTGTATGCCGTGTTTGCCATTGCCCTCATCTACATGGAGCGCAAGATCTGCGCTTTCTTCCAGTGCCGCCTTGGCCCGATGCGTGTAGGTAAGTGGGGCATTCTCCAGGTGTTCAGCGACGTGTTCAAGATGCTGACCAAGGAGATCATCAGTATGCGTCAGAGCGACCTTTTCCTTCACAACCTGGCTCCTTTCCTCGTGGTGACGGCTTCCATGGTCACTTTCTCCTGCCTTCCCTGGAACAAGGGTGCGCACATCATCGACTTCAACGTCGGCGTGTTCTTCTTCCTGGCCATGTCGTCAATCGGCGTGGTGGGCATCCTGCTCGCAGGTTGGAGTAGCAACAACAAGTATTCCTTGATCGGTGCCATGCGAAGCGGTGCACAGATCATCAGCTACGAACTCTCCATCGGCATGACGATGCTGGCCATGATCTGCCTGACGGGCACCATGTCGTTCAGCGAAATCTGTCAGGACCAGTATGTCAATGGCTGGAACATCTGCCGCGGCCATCTGCCTGCCGTGATTGCTTTCCTCATCTATCTGGTGGCGGGCAATGCCGAGTGTAACCGTGGTCCGTTCGACCTTCCCGAGTGCGAAAGCGAACTTACCGCAGGTTATCACACCGAATATTCCGGTATGCACTTCGGCTACTACTATCTGGCCGAGTATCTGAACCTTTTCATCTGTGCCGGTATGGCCAGTACCATCTTCCTCGGTGGTTGGGCCCCGCTTCACATCTATGGTTTGGATGCATTTAATGGTGTGATGGACTGCATTCCCGGTGCCGTATGGTTCATCGGAAAGACCTTCTTTGTGGTGTTCCTGCTCATGTGGCTCCGTTGGACATTCCCCCGCTTGCGAATCGACCAGATCCTTTCGCTCGAGTGGAAATACCTCGTGCCGTTCAGCATGGTCAACCTCATCCTCATGGCACTCTGCGTGTCAATGGGTTGGACGTTTTAATAACAACGTAGTTGAAAAGCCGGATTCTGCACAGATGGTCGTCATCGCACCAGATGGACAGATGCTTCCCGGCTCTCAAACTTAAAGACAATGGAAGAAAAAAGTTATATCGGTGGAGTGGTCGACGGACTGAAGAGCCTCGGCACGGGTTTGAAGACCACGATGCGCGAGTTCTTTACCCCGAAGATCACCGAGCAGTATCCCGAGAACCGTGACACGAACGTCATGTTCGACCGTTTCCGCGGATCGCTCACGATGCCTCACAATGATCAGAATGAGCACAAGTGCGTGGGCTGCGGACTCTGCCAGATGGCCTGTCCCAACGGTTCCATCAAAGTGACCAGCGAGTTCTACGAAACGCCCGAGGGCAAAAAGAAGAAGCGCCTGGTGAAATATGAGTACGACTTGGGCTGCTGCATGTTCTGCATGCTTTGCACGCGTGCTTGCCCGCATGGTGCCATCACTTTCGACCAGAGCTACGAGAATGCGGTGTTCGACCGCACCAAGCTCGTGAAAGTGCTCAATCACGAAGGCAGCCACGTAGAAGAAAAGTAAAACTGTGGTGAGCCACCTTCGGCAAGGTCAATCCGGCGTTTCTGCCCGATGGACATTTCTGAAGCGGCTGACCGATTACAGAGAGTATCCTCAAGCGGTGTAATGACTATAGTCGCTACGCCCCTTGCATCAGGACACTCCAAACAACCAACATCAATGAATTCACAAAACATCATGTTCGTCATCTTGGCAGTGCTTATGGTGATATCGTCCATCGCAACGGTGCTGACGAAAAGCATTGTGCGTGCTGCCACTTACCTGTTCTTTGTGCTTTTGGGCACGGCAGGTATGTATTTCTTGATGGGCTACACATTCCTCGGTGCTGCACAAGTCATCGTTTACGCTGGCGGCATCATCGTGCTTTATGTGTTCTCCATCCTGTTGACCGAAGGTGCTAAGGATCAGGAAATCTTCAAACGCAAGATCAAGGATGCTTCTTGGGGCTTCGTGCTGAGCTTTGTGGGATTCCTTGCCTTCCTCGGAGTGGTGCTCTCGCACGACTTCAAGGCACAGATCCTCACCGCACCGAGCGAAACAGCCAGTGCAGCCACCACCATCACGGCCATCGGCAACGACATGCTCTCAGCCGGCGAAGGAGGCTATCTGCTTCCCTTCGAAGCCGTCAGTGTGCTCCTCTTGGCCTGCATCGTAGGCGCTTTGATTATTGCCCGTAAACGCTAAACAACAAACAACAATGATTCAATTGGAATATATCTTAATCATTTCAGCCATCATGATGTTTGCCGGCGTTTTCGGATTCTTGACGCGCCGCAGCACTTTGGCCATCCTGCTGTCCGTGGAGCTGATGCTCAATGCCACGGACTTGAACTTTGCAGTGTTTAATCGAATGCTTTATCCCGAAGGTAATGAAGGCTATTTCTTTTCGCTCTTCTCCATCGCCATTTCGGCTGCGGAAAGTGCCATTGCAATTGCCATCATGATCAACATCTACCGTTTGCTCAAGAACATTCAGGTGGATGAACTTGAGAAGATGAAGTGGTAATTTAAGTTGAAAGGTTCTGACAGAAGGCCGGATGGTCGTGCACATTTGCAGTGCTTGCGGCAATCAAGCCTCTCGTCGTTGAACTGAAAAACTCAAAAACAATGGATTTTACAATTCTTATTCTCTTGCTGCCATTCTTCTCGTTTCTCCTTTTGGGAGTATTCGGAAAATGGTTCAGCCATAAGGCTGCCGGTCTGGTTGGCACCGCCGTGCTGGGAGTAGTGACGGTACTGTCCTACTTCACTGCCTACGAGTATTTCTTCCAGACTGCCCGTACGGCCGAGGGTGTGCTGCCCGTGCTCACTCCCTATAATTTCACGTGGCTGCCTTTCCACATCAGTGGCCTGTCGTTCGACATGGGCATCATGCTCGACCCCATTTCCGTGATGATGCTGATCGTCATCTCGACGGTGTCGCTGATGGTGCACATCTACTCGTTCGGCTATATGCACGGTGAGCGTGGTTTCCAGCGCTACTATGCATTTTTGAGCCTTTTCTCGATGTCCATGTTGGGATTGGTGGTAGCCACCAACATTTTCCAGATGTACATGTTCTGGGAATTGGTGGGCGTTTCCTCCTACCTCCTCATCGGCTTCTACTACACTTCGCCGGCAGCCATTGCCGCATCGAAGAAGGCATTCATCGTCACCCGTTTTGCCGACCTCTTCTTCCTGATCGGTATCCTCATCTATGGCTACTATTGCCATTCCTTCGGATTCCAGTTCTCTCAGGCCGGTTTCGCACAGGGTGCCGCCATGCTTCCCTTGGCACTTTTCCTCATGTTTGTGGGTGGTGCCGGTAAGAGTGCCATGTTCCCCCTCCACATCTGGCTGCCCGATGCCATGGAAGGCCCGACTCCCGTGTCGGCCCTCATCCACGCTGCCACCATGGTGGTGGCCGGTGTGTTCCAGATCGCGCGCCTTTTCCCCTTGTGGATTGAGTATGCTCCCGGCACACTCCACATCGTGGCTTGGATCGGTGCCTTTACGGCCTTCTATGCCGCAGCCGTGGCTTGCTGCCAGAGCGACATCAAGCGTGTGCTGGCCTTCTCCACCATTTCGCAGATTGCCTTTATGATGGTGGCACTCGGCGTTTGCACCGAATATCAGACCGGCCACGAGCACGTAGGTTCGTTGGGCTACATGGCTTCCATGTTCCACCTCTTTACCCACGCCATGTTCAAGGCCTTGCTCTTCCTGGCAGCCGGTTGCATCATCCACGCTGTTCACAGCAACGAGATGTCGGCCATGGGCGGACTTCGCAAGTACATGCCCATCACCAATGTCACGTTCTTCATCGCCTGTCTGGCCATTTCGGGCATTCCTCCCTTCTCGGGTTTCTTCTCCAAGGATGAAATCCTCACGGCAGCATTTGCCTATATGCCCGCCATGGGTTGGATCATGACGGCCATTGCAGCCATGACGGCCTTCTACATGTTCCGTCTCTACTTCGGAATCTTCTGGGGCACTGAGAACAAGAAGCTCCATGCCGAGCACACCCCCCACGAGGCCCCGCTCTGCATGACCTTCCCCCTCATGTTCCTCGCCGCCGTCACTTGCGTGGCCGGATTCATTCCCTTCGGTCACTTTGTGAGTGCCGATGGCCAGCTCTACGACATCCATCTCGATTGGGACGTGGCCGGCACGAGCATCGTGATAGCAGTGGCTTCCATCCTTCTGGCCACCTACATGTATATGAGTGAGCGTCAGCCTCAGGCCGATGCCCTGGCTGAAAAGTTCCAGAAACTTCATCGCTGGGCCTACAAGCGTTTCTATATGGACGAGGTTTACCAGTATGTTACTCACCGCATCATTTTTGCCCACATCTCGAAGCCCATCGCATGGTTTGACCGTCATGTGGTGGACGGCTTCTTCAACTTCCTGGCATGGGGTGCCAATGCGCTCAGCTTCCAGATCCGCGGATTCCAGAGTGGTTCCGTTCAGAAGTATGCATTCGTGTTCCTGCTTGGCACGCTGATGCTGTTGGCAATTATGGCGTTCGCTTAATTTTTCAGGTTGAAGTTTACCATCGGGAGTCCAAGGCAAGGATCCGACGGTCCTGGCGGCCGTGCGGTTCGCCCTGCACGATTCCCACAGGCAAGCTTCAAAACTACAAAGAATTATCACAATGAATTTTCTATCATTATTCGTATTGATTCCGCTTGTCATGCTGCTCGGTTTGTGGCTGGCAAGAGATGTGAAAGGCGTACGTGCGGTGATGGTAACGGGCAGCACATTGCTTCTTCTGCTTTCTGCCTATCTGACCTTCACTTTCCTCGGCGACCGTGCAGCAGGAGCCACTGACGAAATGCTTTACACGGCATCGTTCAATTGGTTCGAACCGCTTCACATCAAATATTCTGTCGGTGTCGACGGCATTTCGGTGGCCATGTTGCTGCTTTCGTCGGTCATCGTCTTCACGGGCACCTTCGCTTCCTGGCAGCTTAAGCCGCTGACGAAGGAATACTTCCTGTGGTTCACGCTTCTGAGCCTCGGTGTGTTCGGTTTCTTCATTTCGGTCGACATGTTCGCCATGTTCATGTTCTACGAGATAGCCCTCATCCCCATGTACCTCCTCATCGGCGTTTGGGGTAGCGGCAAGAAGGAATACGCAGCCATGAAGCTCACCCTCATGCTGATGGGTGGCTCGGCCTTCCTGATGTGCGGCATCTTCGGCATCTATTACGGTGCCGGTGGCAACACGATGAACATTGTCGAGATTGCCAACCACACGGGTGGCGCCCATGCCATTGCCCTTTCGCAGCAG
Source organism: Alloprevotella sp. (assembly GCA_036802405.1). Classification (GTDB taxonomy): domain Bacteria; phylum Bacteroidota; class Bacteroidia; order Bacteroidales; family Bacteroidaceae; genus Alloprevotella. Next base: position 12,781 of record DAIRWG010000011.1, on the reverse strand, counting down.
TGCATCTGGTTCCCGCTCACCTTCATCGGTTTCGGTGTGCTCGGTGCCCTGTTCCCCTTCCACACCTGGTCGCCCGACGGTCATGCATCCGCCCCGACAGCAGTGTCCATGCTCCACGCAGGTGTGCTGATGAAGCTTGGTGGCTACGGTTGCTTCCGCATCGCCATGTACCTCATGCCTGAGGCAGCCAACGAGTTAGGCTGGATCTTCCTCATCCTCACCGGCATCTCGGTGGTATACGGTGCATTCAGCGCTTGCGTTCAGACCGACTTGAAGTACATCAACGCCTACAGTTCCGTTTCCCACTGCGGTCTGGTGCTCTTCGCCATCCTGATGCTCAACACCACCTCCTGCACGGGTGCCGTGCTCCAGATGCTCAGCCACGGTTTGATGACCGCCCTCTTCTTCGCCCTGATCGGTATGATCTATGGCCGTACGCACACCCGCGACATTCGCGAGCTCAACGGCCTGATGCGCATCATGCCCTTCCTGTCTGTGGGCTACATCATCGCCGGTTTGGCCAACCTCGGTTTGCCCGGATTCTCCGGCTTCATTGCCGAAATGACCATCTTTGTAGGTTCCTTCCAGAATGCCGACACGTTCCACCGCGTGCTGACCATCGCCGCCTGCTGCTCCATTGTGATCACCGCGGTCTACATCCTGCGTGTGGTCGGCAAGATCCTCTACGGCACTTGCACCAACGAGCACCACTTGCAGCTGACCGATGCCACTTGGGACGAACGTTTCTCGGTGGTATGCCTCATTCTGGCCGTGGCCGGACTTGGCTTGGCTCCGCTTTGGGTGAGCAACATGATCGAAGGAGGCGTTGCCCCCATCGTCAACCACATCCATTCTGCGGCAGTCACCGTTTCATCATGCAATCCTTTCCTCTAATCTCATTTAAAAGTAACGTAACAAATGGATTATTCGCAATTTCTCTATATGCATGAGGAGCTTTCGCTTTTGGCAGTGATCATCATCCTGTTCATCGCCGACCTCTTCATGTGTCCTGACAAGAAGAGCGGGAAGGGAGTTTACAACACCTGTTTGCCCGTTGTGCTGCTCGCAGTACACACCGTGTGCAATCTTCTTCCCGCTTGCGGCGGCTCAGCCACCGAAGCCTTTGGCGGCATGTACCAGTACACGCCGATGATGACCATCATGAAGAGTGTGCTCAACGTGGGCACCATCGTAGTGCTGCTCATGGCACACAAGTGGCTCACACGTGAGGAGAACCTGGTGAAGCAAGGTGAATTCTACCTGCTCACGCTTTTCACGCTCCTCGGCATGTACTTCATGATTTCGAGTGGCCATTTCCTGATGTTCTTCATCGGTCTGGAGTTGGCCTCCGTGCCCGTCACCGCACTCGTGGCCTTCGACAAGCAGCGCCGCGAAAGTGCCGAGGCCGGAGCCAAGTTCATCCTGTTGGCCCTCTTCTCCAGCGCCTTGCTGCTCTATGGCGTGTCGCTCATCTATGGTGTCACCGGCACACTCTACTTCAGTGGCATCGGTGCTGCCATGAACGGTTCGCTGCTCAGCATCTTCGGCATGGTGCTCTTCATCACCGGCATGGGATTCAAGATTTCCTTGGTTCCCTTCCATCTCTGGACGGCCGACACCTATGAAGGCGCACCCACCAGTGTTACCGCTTATCTGAGCGTCATCTCGAAAGGCTCCGCTGCATTCGTGCTTCTCACCGTGCTGATGAAAGCCTTTGCCCAGAGCGACCTGATGTACAGCTGGAACACCGGCATGTACTGGATTATCGTGTCCTCCATCACTGTGGCCAACCTCTTCGCCATCCGCCAGAACAACCTCAAGCGATTCATGGCCTTCTCCGCCATCTCTCAGGCAGGCTATCTCGTGCTCGCCATCATGGACGGCACCGCACAAGGCATGACCGCTCTCGTGTTCTACCTTCTGGTGTATATGGTGTCGAACCTCGGTGCCTTCACCGTGATGACCACCGTTGAGGAAAATACGGGCAAGATCCAGATCAGCGACTACGACGGACTCTATCAGACCAATCCCAAGCTGGCCTTCCTCATGACGCTCTGCTTGTTCTCGTTGGCCGGAATTCCTCCTTTCGCAGGATTCTTCTCGAAGTTCTTCGTATTCATGGCCGCCTTCAAGGCCGGCTATCCCTTGCTCGTGTTCATCGCTTTGGCCAACACCGTCATCTCGCTCTACTACTACCTGCTCATTGTGAAAGCCATGTACATCAAGAAGAGCGAAACCCCGTTGCCCACCTTCAAGAGCGATGCCTACACCCGCGTGGCACTGGCCATCTGCATCCTTGGCGTGATCGTGCTCGGACTCGGTGGCGTGTTCTACAACTATATCGACTGCTTCAGCTACGGCCTCTGAGCCCGTTCTGTTAACGATGCACTGATATTGACATGACTTAGATTAGCCCGTTTCCACAACCGCTGGAAACGGGCTTTCTTTTTTACTTCTCTTTCTGCCCGGAAAAACCGTCAAACGCCCTCCGAATCCGTTTTTAAGACGATTCTTTGGCTGCTTCGGGAAAACTTGCTAACTTTGCACAGATTTATCAACGTGCGCAAAATCCGCACACTCCTTAACCCCAAACAGGCATTCGTCACCGTCGCCTTAACAATTCATACAAATGGTCAGACACCGCAGAATAAAGAACATACGCCTTCACAGTGAAGGAACGCAGATACTTCAGAGAGGACTCTTGGGCTTGATCGTGCTCAATACCGTGCTCTATGCCTGTTTGCGCGAAGTCACGCTTCTTCCCTTTTGGCTGGTGGCAGTGGTGAGTGTCGTGCTCTATGGCATTGCCGTCAACTTCTTCCGTTGCCCCATCCGCCAGTTCAATGGCGATGTGGAGAAAACGGTGGTAGCGGCAGCCGACGGCAAGGTCGTAGTGATTGAAGAAGTGGAGGAAAACGAATACTTCCACGACCGCCGGCTGATGGTTTCCATCTTCATGTCCATCACCAACGTGCATGCCAACTGGTTTCCCGTGGAAGGATTCGTGAAGAAAGTGGCCCACCACAACGGCAATTTCCACAAGGCTTGGTTGCCCAAGGCCAGTACGGAAAACGAACGTTCCACCGTCGTCATCGAAACGCCCGAAGGCCATGAAGTCCTCGTGCGTCAGATAGCCGGAGCCGTGGCTCGCCGCATCGTGACCTATGCGCGCGAAAACGAAGAATGCTACATCGACGAGCATATGGGCTTCATCAAGTTTGGCTCGCGTGTCGATGTCTATTTGCCCTTGGACTCCCAAGTTCTTGTCAAGATGGGGCAGGCCACCGTGGGCAACCAGACCGTCATAGCCAAGTTGCCCTAACAATCAGAGCAGACCATTCTCAGTCCTTCCGACATCTCTGGGCATGGCTGAATGAGTTCAGAGATGCAAGCCTACTTGACCTCCCGCTGCCGTGTCGGCATGCTCAGGTTGACAGAGGCCGATTCCCTGAACTCATTTCTGTTTCAACAACGAACAATCACAACCCGCATTACCCCAATCCTTATGAAGCGACACATCCCCAATATGCTCACTTGCTGCAATCTCATTTCAGGTTGCATCGCCACTTACTTCGCATTCGAGCAGCAGTTTGACTTTGCATTGTATTTCATCATCATCGGAGCCGTGTTCGACTTCTTCGATGGCTTCGTGGCGCGCCTCCTGCATGTGTCATCGCCCATAGGCAAAGAGCTTGACTCATTGGCTGACGACATCACTTTCGGCTTTGCACCCGCAGCCGTAGTCTATTCCATGCTCTACATCCATCTCGTCAATTGGCGGGTAGGCGAGGGCCCCGTCCCCTCCGAAGTGGCCCGCTATTTGCATTATGCCGCCTTCGTGATGGCCGCTTTTTCCGCCCTGCGCTTGGCCAAGTTCAATTTGGACGAGCGTCAGACCTCGTCATTCATCGGCCTTCCCACTCCCGCCAATGCCCTGTTCTGGAGCTCTTTCGCTTACGCCACCCATGTGGCCCATGTCCACTGTTTCCCCCATCAGTTTATGGTCATCTTCTGCTTGTTGGGCATCCTCATCAGCAGTTGGCTGCTGGTGGCAGAGCTTCCCATGTTTGCCCTCAAGTTTAAAAACTTCTCCTTGCGCGACAATTACATCCGTTACGTATTTCTCCTTCTGAGCATCGTGCTCCTTGCAGTGGGCGGACTGTCGTTCATACCCTTCGTCATAGCAGCTTACATCCTGATAGCTTTGCTCTGCAATCTGATTAAGCGCTGAGCCTTACTTGGCGTCAAATCTAATCGTTCGACGCTTTTCTTCTTAAAAAAGTTGAATCAGATCGTTCCATCCCCATGTTGGTATGCTTCTTGCTTTGTCACGGGTATGGTAAAGCCGGTGCCATCCATTGTCCGGCCCTATTAATCACCCTCAGGAGAATTCTGTGCGCAATTTTTGCCGTGTAAAGTTCGCTTGATTCTGTCAGCAACGTGCCTTGCACCGCAAATCGTCACGCGAGAATCAGCCATCAGAATTGTCTCCACGAAATCCTCATCATTATGCAGTTCTTAGGCTGTCTGTTCTTCTTCGTATTCGGAATCTTTTTCGTATTCGTGGCCTTTGGAAAAGTCATTTTCAATTGGGCCTATCGCCAAATATTCAAACGCGCTTTTGGCATTGATCCCGGTAACCCCGGTTCTCATTCCCAGCAACGAGGTGGAAGTACCTATACTGGCCACCAAAGTTCTACGAATGAAGCCACTTATGATTCCACTGCCCACCATTCAGGCAATGCACACCATGAAGGCCACTCGCACGGCAATTCGCGCCAGCGTCGTAGCGGCAAGATCTTCTCGCAGAACGAAGGCACCTATGTTGACTTTGAAGATGTGCATGACTAAGCTTGAAGTGAGCTTGAAAAGCCAGTATCTTGCGAAAGCTTGCGCTCGGTAGCACGATTCCAAATCCCTATTCATCACAAGGGGCACGCATTCGAACATGATGCGTGCCCCTTGTGCCATATTCCCCACCTTCAGGCTTTATGCAGCCTTGCGTTTCTCCTGGAATCCCCTGCCCAAGAAGAAGAAAATGTGTGCGGCACCAAACACCGATGCAATCCAGAGCATCGTGCGGTCAGCCTGCCAACCCAATGTCTGCTGGTGCCAGAATCCTGTCACGATGCAGAGAATGGACACCACGGTGCCGATACAGCTCAGAATCGTTTGTCCGTGCCGTCGCACTGTGCCGCCGCCCGCCTTGCTGTGGCAAATGCCGTAGAACGAATAGATGTCCAATCCGATCACCATCCAAATCACCAGCCTGATCCACGTTTCGGCAGGCAGAAAAAGCATCATCCCCACGCAGCTGATGAATCCCGCCGCAGGAATCCAAGGCACCCAGGGTGTACGAAATCCGCGGGGCGCATCGGGCTGGGTGCGGCGCACCACAATCACGCCCAAGCATACCAGCGAAAAGGCAAACAGCGTGCCGATGCTGGTCATTTCGCCAGCCACGTTGGCGGGAGTCACCCCGCTCAGTGCACTGATCAGGCACATGAAGAGCATGTTGCTTCGGGCCGGCGTGCGAAACTTCGGGTGCAGATGCGAGAACAAGGGGGGCAGCAACCCGTCGCGGCTCATGCTGAAGAACACCCGGCTCTGTCCGAGCAGCATCACAAGCACCACGCTGGCATAGCCCAGCAGGATGGCCACAATGATGGCGCGGTTGAGCCACGGAAAGGCCGGCACCACCGTGCCGTCGGCTAAGGTAGGCCCCATGTGGGCCACCGCGGTCGCAGCCGGGGCAATGTTGTTCGCCCCGATGTAAGCATGATAGTCCACGACGCCAGTCATCACAAACGAGAATAGCATGTAGAGCAGCGAGCAGATGATGAGCGAACCCAGAATGCCGATGGGCATGTTGCGTTTCGGGTTCTTCGTTTCCTGTGCGGCTGTGCTCACGGCATCAAAACCGATGTAGGCAAAGAACACGATGGCAGCCCCGCGCAGGATGCCCGACCATCCGTACACGCCGAATTCCCCCGTGTTTTGAGGAATGAAGGGAGTCAGATTGTCCGTATGCACATATTTCAACCCGATGCCGATGAACGTCAGCACCACAGCAATTTTCAGCACCACCATGCAGTCGTTGAACCGTGAGCTGCCGCGTGTGCCCCGCATGAGGATGAGCGAAAGCACCACCACCAGCAGCATGGCGGGCAGGTTGACGCATCCCCCTTCGGCCGGACAGGCCGTCAGAGCCTGTGGCAACGGACATCCGATGCCTTCCATCATCATGCAGAAGTAGCGGCTCCACGAGATGCTGATGGCCATAGCGGCCACGGCATATTCCAACACCAGGTCCCAACCGATGATCCATGCCACCAGTTCCCCCATGGTGAAGTAGGAATAAGTGTAGGCACTGCCCGAAATGGGGAGCATGGAAGCAAATTCCGCGTAGCACAGTCCCGAGAAAGCGCACACGATGGCAGCAATGGCAAAGCTGATGACGATGGCCGGTCCCGTGTGTTCTCCGGCCACAATGCCCGTCACCGAAAACAGTCCGGCGCCAATGATCACGCCCACGCCGAGCGCAATCAGCCCGCCAGGCCCGATCACGCGTTTCAGTCCTTGACCACCATCGTTTTCTGCTTCATGAAGCAGCTCTTTTGCTGACTTTTTTACAAATAAATCCATAAGCCTGTAGTTTTGTGGTTGCAAATATTCTGCAAATGTAAGCAAAATGTTCTATATAATGGTGCGTAACGGGCAAAAAGATTTTGCAAGCGCCGTGAATGTGATAAATTGCGATAATTGACAAGAGAGTGAAGATGGCAGAATGCTCATCCTTTCCTTGGGTACACGCCATCCTGCCCTATCCGGTTTCGGAACATGTTTTTTGTGGGGAGAAATTACGTTTTTTATGTTCATCTCTTATCCATCTTTTCATACTTCATTGGGGGTACCATCAAGGACTACGAAGAAACAAGAAGCCTTGCGGCGAAATTTTCTGCGAAGGAAGCCAGGGGAACTGCGGCTTCCCAGCCGCGGCCTCCGGGATGCTGCGCGATTTTATCCGCGAAGGGCCGCTAAGGGACGCGAAGACCATGCGGCTGACTTTGAACGCGAAGGGCCCGTTGTGTCACATAGGGCCGCGAAACCATGCGGCGGAGTCTTTACACCAAGGGCCACGAAGAAGCACGAAGCCATGCAGCAAAATATGTCAGCTATGACCATCAGTGCAAGCCTTGGCTGCACGTCGGTTACCCACGCGAAACGTTACAGAGCTTTACTGCCCGACATCCGTTTCTTTCTGTTTCTTCCATCCTTTCGCGCTTGAGATCGTTGCTTGAGGTTAGTGAATGTTTGCTACTGCAAATATAGCAACTTTCCCAGTGACTGCAAAATATTTTGTCGCGTTTAGTTGCGAATGTCACACGATGTACCGCTGACAGTCAGTTTCTCGCACGCGCGCGCGTTACAGCGTAATTGCACATCTTGCTTTCACCTGTCACGCACCTGCATGGTGTCTGTACGGTACCGCGGTAGTGTTTGTACGGTACCGCGGTAGTGTTCGAACAAGCCTTAGGCCTTTTCAAAAAAGCCTAGGACTTGTTGAAATGAGCCATGAAATCAGGAAAAGTGACGGATGACAGCAAAAAACATGATTGCGTAGTATATGCGCGCGTGCGCGCGAAGCGACGACACTCTACCTCGAGTGCTTTACCACAAAGAGCTACGTTTCCTTGCAGCTCCCCATCAGACTTCGCAGTATGGTGTTCCGCCGCAAGGCTTCGTGCCTCTTCGTATTCCTTCGTGGTGAAGGCACACATCCGCATGGCTTCGTGTCTATTCGTGTTCCTTCGTGGTAAAACCACTCATCCGCATGGCTTCGTGTTCCTTCGCGGCCCTTTGCGGGGAAAAAAGAAGCCACTCATCCGCAAGGCTTCGTGCCTATTCGTGGTCCTTCGTGGTAAAGCCACTCATCCACAAGGCTTAGCGGCCCTTCGCGGCCCTTAGCGGAAAAATCGAAAGCTCTATAACGAAGGACATTCTACTTCGCTTGGTGGGCGTACCACAAGTACCACAAGTGTCACAAGGGCCGCGAAGAAGCACGAAGTCCCGCCACAAAATACAACTGCAAGGACTATCATGCAAAGCCTTGGGTGACATTGGTTACCCACGCGAATCGCATCATCTCCAAAATAATCGGCAAAAATTCGTCCTTCTCGGCAAAATTCATTAAGTTTGCGCTATGAAGTACTCATTTGTCATTCCCGTATACAATCGCCCGGATGAAGTGGACGAATTGTTGGAGAGCCTCACCCGTCAGGTTTACAAGGATTTTGAAGTCGTCGTGGTGGAGGACGGATCAGCTGTGCCCTGCGCGGAAGTGGTTGATCGTTATGCTACGCGTCTTGACGTGCATTATTTCTCCAAGCCCAATTCCGGCCCCGGCCAGACGCGCAACTATGGGGTGGAACACAGTCGGGGCGAATATGTGCTTATTCTCGACTCCGACGTGGTGCTGCCCGAAGGCTATCTGTCGGCCGTTGAGGCCGAGCTTTCCGCCCATCCCTGCGATGCCTTCGGTGGGCCCGACAGAGCCCATGAGTCCTTCACGCCGATGCAGAAGGCCATCAACTATGCCATGACCTCCTTCTTCACCACCGGCGGCATACGTGGCGGCAAGAAGAAAATGGACAAGTTCTATCCCCGTTCGTTCAACATGGGCGTGCGCCGTTCCACCTACTTGGCATTGGGCGGATTCTCGAAAATGCGCTTTGGCGAGGACATCGACTTTTCCACCCGCATTTTCAAGGGCGGATATGCCTGCCGCCTGTTTCCCGAGGCCTGGGTGTGGCACAAGCGCCGCACCGACCTCCGCAAGTTCTTCAAGCAAGTGCACAACTCCGGCATCGCCCGCATCAACCTGATGAAGCGCCATCCCGGCACGCTCAAGCTGGTGCACACCCTTCCCGGCTTGTTCACTGCAGGCTGCCTGCTGCTTGTGGTGCTGGCCCTTGCAGCCGCGTTGCTCGGATGCCCGCATTGGTGGGCGATGCTCCTTCCGTTCCTGCTCTTTGCCTTGGTCATTTTTGCCGATGCCAGCATGGCTTCCCGTAGTGTGGGCGTAGGGATTCGTGCGGTGGCGGCATCCTATGTGCAGCTTTGGGGCTACGGCAGCGGATTCTGGCGAGCCTGGTGGCAACGCTGTGTGCTGGGCAAGGGCGAGTTTGAAGCCTTCACCAAGAATTTCTACAAGTAGCCTTCCTCCGATCGATTCACGCACCAACCGCATCAACCACATCAAGCATGAAACTATCCATCACCGAACTGTCGGCCGAAGACCGCCCCCGCGAAAAATTCATGGCCCATGGGGCAGGAGCCCTTTCGAAAGCCGAATTGCTGGCCATTCTCATCGGGTCGGGCAATGCCGACGAAAATGCCGTGCAGCTCATGCAGCGGGTGCTGGCCGATTTTGACGACAGCCTGAAGGCCTTGCAGCGCCAGAGTGTGGAGAAGTTGTGCACCTACAAAGGAGTGGGGCCAGCCAAGGCCGTGACCATCCTGGCCGCCTGCTCCTTGGCTGCGAGGTGTGCTGAAGAAGATAATCGGGTGGAGCGCATCGGGAAGTCGGAGGACATCTACCACTACTTTTGCCACCGCATCGGCAATCTCTCGCACGAGGAGAGCCATGTGCTGCTGCTCAACCACCAGCTTTGCGTGGTGGGGGCCAGACTGATCAGCCGTGGCGGCATCACCGGCACGGTGGTCGACATCCGCATGGTGCTGAAGGAAGCCCTGCTGGCCAATGCCACCCGCATCGCCCTTTGCCACAATCATCCCTCGGGCAGCCTCAAGCCCAGCCGCGACGATGATGCCCTGACCGAACGCTTGCGCAAGGCCGCCGAGGCCGTCGACATCCGATTGATCGATCATGTCATCGTCACAGCCCATGGCTACTACAGCTATGCCGACGAGCAGCGCCTCTGACCTGCGCTGGTGTGGGCCAGCCTCCTTACGGAACATGGGCTGAAGATGCTGCGTGGCCCACTCATTTACTCCCCGCCAAACATTCAAGTTACATACAAGACTACAACATGGACGCAACTGAAAAACTGAAAATAGAAGAACGTGTCGTGGAAGTGCTCAAAACCGTCTACGACCCCGAAATACCCGTCGACATCTACAATCTCGGCTTGATTTACCGCATCGAGCTGCACGACGACGGCACCTTGGACGTGGACATGACGCTCACGGCCCCCAATTGTCCGGCAGCCGACTTCATTGTGGAGGATGTGCGCATCAAGCTCGATGGCATTGACGGCGTGAAGGATGCCAAGGTCAACCTCGTGTTCGAACCCGAGTGGGACAAAGACATGATGAGTGAAGAGGCCAAGCTGGAACTCGGCTTCATGTGATGCCTCAGCCTCAGCGCTTGCCGGCAGAGGCTTGCGCACGAACGAATCGCCATGCAACTGAAAACGCGAACGAATGAAGAACGTATATTTCCTCTCCGATGCCCATTTGGGCAGTCTGGCCATTCCGCATGCCCGAACGCAGGAAAGGCGGTTGGTCAATTTCCTCGACAGCATCAAGCATAAGGCCCAGGCCGTGTATCTGCTGGGCGACATTTTCGACTTCTGGCACGAATACCGCACCGTCGTGCCCAAGGGCTACACGCGCTTGCTCGGAAAGATCAGCGAACTCACCGACATGGGTGTGGAAGTGCATTTCTTCTGCGGCAACCACGACCTGTGGCAGGGCGACTATTTCGAAAAGGAATGCGGCATGGTGGTGCACCATCACCATGAAGTGGTGGAAATCGGCGACAAGACTTTCTATCTGGCACATGGTGACGGGCTGGATGCCACCGACCATCGGTTCAAATTGCTGCGGTCGGTGTTTCACAACCGCTTCTGCCAAATGCTTTTTGCTTCCGTGCATCCACGATGGGGCATGGCTTTCGGGCTGGAGTGGGCGAAGCATTCGCGGCTCAAGCGCGAAGGCGGTTCCGAACCGCCCTATCAGGGCGAGGACCGCGAGCACCTGGTGCAATTCGCCAAAACTTATGTGCAGACGCATCCCGACATCAATTATTTCGTGTTCGGACACCGCCACATCGAACTCGACCTCATGCTCTCGCGCGACACGCGCATCCTCATTCTGGGCGATTGGATCAGTTTGTTCTCCTATGCCGTGTTCGACGGTGTGCACATGTATATGGAGAATTTTGTGGAAGGCGAAACCATTCCTTGATCCGATGCATGCCGGCATCGGCGCAGCCTTTCAGCAGGGGGCGCTGAGGGAAAAAGTGCAAGGGCTTCAGACCGATTATGCCCTTCTGCAGCCAACTTCTTGCAAATTCCATGCGGATTTGTTTGGCCTTTTTTGCGGTTTGCAGTAACTTTGCGGCCAAATTCAACAAGTAACTACACAGTATCACACAATGATCAAATCACAAGACATCAAGAAGGGTACTTGCATCCGTTTGGACGGCAAGCTCTACTTCTGCATCGATTTCCTCCACGTGAAGCCCGGTAAGGGAAACACCATCATGCGTACCACCCTGAAGGACGTGGTGTCGGGCCGTGTGCTCGAGCGTCGTTTCAACATCGGTGAGGCACTTGAGGATGTACGCGTTGAGCGCCGTCCGTTCCAGTACTCCTACGCTGAAGGCGACCAGTATCACTTCCTCAACCAGGAAACTTGGGACGACGTGGTGATCGAGCGCGACCTCATCACAGGTGTAGACTTCATGAAGGAAGGTGATGTTTGCGAAGTGGTGAGCGATGCTTCCACCGAAACCATCCTTTTCGCTGAAATGCCTGTGAAGACTCAGCTCAAGATTGTTTACACTGAGCCGGGTCTCAAGGGCGACACCGCCACCAATGCCACCAAGCCCGCAAAGCTTGAAACTGGCGTGGAAGTGCGTGTACCCCTCTTCATCAACGAAGGTGAAACGATTGAAGTGGACACTCGCGACGGTTCTTACCTCAATCGTGTAAAGGCATAACTGTTTTTCTCACCTCCACACGAATTGTTATTTTGCTGTAATGATGAAGGCAGCAACTAGGTCATTTCTCCTCACGAGAAGTGACCTTTTTTGCTTTTTCGTTGGCCGTTACAACTTCATAAATGTTCAGGCTCTATAACGAATCGTGTGGGTAGTTAGGTCGGATATCATTCTTCACTTGAGGTTACCACCTAGGGCCACATAGAAGCACGAAGCCCTGCGGCATCATATGACTGCAATGACTATCAGTGCAATGCCTTGGGAATCATTTTTTACTCACACGAAACGTTACAGAACAAATGTCCATTTCTATAAAAATATTACATAAAGGCGACGTCCTGACCTTTTCGGGAAAATACCATGGGTCCGTAGGCTTCTTTTTTCGGGTAGAATGCGATGAATGCGCTTTCAAGGTGGAGCGCGGCTTCCGCTATTTGCATCCGGAGAAAGTGGAGACGATGTGTGGTGCAGATGAAGCCGTTGTCACCTACGAACTTGTTCCGCTTAAATGTGGAATTTCGCGCATTGCCGTGATAAGTGATTTTCAGGGAAAAATAATCCAGAGAGTGACGCATACGGTCATTGTGCTCCCTTGAAAGAAGCATGAAGAAAGCCGGGTTTCGCAATGTGCACCCCAGTGTCGCTGGTGTACGGAATGCACGCATGACTTATTTCCAAGTCTCGGCAAAAGCAGAGAAATTATTCCCAAAACCAGAATGTGGTAGGCAAATTCTCCATGCGAGTCTTTTTCTGCGGATTCATTTATAGTCAGGCAAGAATGGTTTTGGAAAAGTCAGCCACGTTACTTTTCGT
>DAIRWG010000010.1:0-32117 GCA_036802405.1 Alloprevotella sp. | reverse complement strand
TACTCACACGAATGCTCGTTGAATCAAAAATGCGAACATCAAACTGGACGCCCTACCAGATAAATCATCTGCAGCAATAGCCGTTTCCCTACCATTATGGATAAAGCCGCCATCATTGTGAACGATTGTTTTTTTTTGATTGCGAATTCAGATTTGCGCCGGGCATTAGGGGGGATTTTGACCCTGCAAGGCGCGAAGCGCAAAACTAATCAAGCCGTTTCGTACACGTCACAAAAATAGAAATCCGACAAAAGTACCAATTTTCAATACTCCATAGAGCGATGCTCTTATTTTGGTAATTTTTTTGAAAGTCCCAAAGTCCCAAAAGTCCCAGTCCTATATAAAAAGAGGGAAAAGAGGTAACTCACTGATAATCAATAATAGCATAGAAGAGTCCCACCCCCTGGGACTTTGGGACTTTGGGACTTTCGCGGGACAAATGTGCCTGATTGGATAAAAACTGTAAAAATGCAACTGTCGGACTGAGCATCCAAAATCCGCGAAATAGAACAATGAGCATACTGCCTGTCCCCGTTCGATGAAATCAAGCTGACGCGATGCTATGGCTATGGGGCTGAAGTGCGAACGGCCTTGGTGTGGCAACACCAATCGGCTGGAGCACAAAACATCGCATATTGGTCGGATCGGAGAGCAATCCCACATCCATGCTTGCGTAACCCAAGACCGGATTGCGGTGTAAACGTACACACGCAAGCAGCCTATGCCCCCACGCAAAGCAGCCCCTGCATGAAACTGCAGAGGCTGCAGGGCCATCGCGAACCGTCAATCCTGCTTCATCAGAGGGATGAACTTCATCTGATGCATGATTTGCTGCTGACGTTTGCGCATATAGCGCGATGGATGGAGCGAACTGAATCGGATGGGATTGGGCAGAGTGGCCGCAATCAAGGCACAATCGGAACGGGTCAAATCCTTGGCCGAACAGCCGAAATGCCGTTGGGCAACGGCTTCAGTGCCATAGATGCCGGGGCCCATCTCGATGCTATTGAGATAGACCTCCATGATGCGTTCTTTCGACCAAAGCAATTCGATCAGCACCGTGAAATAGGCCTCAAAGCCTTTGCGCACCCAAGTGGAGGATGGCCACAGAAACACGTTTTTGGCAGTTTGCTGACTGATGGTGCTGGCACCGCGAGAACGCCCGCCCTGGAGTTTCTCCTTGGCTGCATCCTCAATGGCCCCGAAGTCAAAGCCATGATGATACATGAAATTTTGATCCTCTGAAGCCTGCACAGCCACGGGCATATAACGCGACATCTGCGAAAGCGGCACCCATTCATGGCTGAATGCAGGGGATTGGCCGTTGCTTACGCTTTGCACACTGCGAATGACCATGAGAGGCGTGATGGGAACGGACACCCACTTGTATACAAGTACGGCCAGAACGCTGCTCGCAAAGAAAAGGATGACAGCCCACTTGAAAATCCGAGTGATGATACGTAGAACGAACATAGGTTGATAGAAGTAAGTTAAGAATGTGTTAGCTACAAAAAAGGCTTCGGCACCACATCGCCCATGGAGGAGCAGATGTCTCGCCGAAGCACTGTAAAGGGTTTATGCTGCACAACATGGGCACCATTGCACTTGATGGGGAAATGCCGTGTTGCTACAGAATCTTAGAAGGGGAGGTCGTCGGCCGTACCTGCGGTAGGTGCTGCAGGAGCTGCAGGGGCTGCAGGTGAAGGCACAGCTGCTGCGGGAGCAGCCTGGGGAGCAGCATTGGGATCAGTGCGCACCACACGCCATGCACGAAGGTCGTTGTACCAACGTCCGTTGTACTCACGGGCATCAATGTCAAACGAAACGGTCACCTCATCGCCCACCTGAAGATTGAATTCGCGAAGACGATCCTCGCCAAAGACGTTGAACATACATTTGCGGGGATACTGCTCATGGGTTTCAATCACGAATTCCTGTACTTTCCAAGAGTTTCCGGTACGCTGCGACTGACCGCTACGAGGCTCTGCAGCCACAATGATTTTGCCTGTAATTTCCATTTTTGTCAAATGTCTGATTCGTATGAGTTGTTTGTGCCGAAGAGAACGTCGCAAAATGGCAGACGGACTCCTTGACGTTGCGAAATTACAATTTTCTTTTGAAACGAAACATAGTTTTCAGGGCAAAACCACGTTGGCTACTATTTTTTGAGTAAATTTGCAGTCATAACCAAAGGGCGAATTGTGCGCCGACAGTGGCTATGCCCCTGTCAGCGGACCTTGCCACAAGCGCATTCTCTAAGTAAGGATGTGCTTGAAAAAGTAACTAATCACATCAGCCGATATGAAATTCGTTATATCCAGCACCACGCTTTCCTCGCACTTGCTCATGCTCGGGCGCATCATTGCCCAAAAGAACAGCATGCCCATCCTCAACTGCTTCTGCTTCGACATCAAGGGCAACACGCTCATGATCACTGCTTCTGACAACGATTCGACACTCAACACACGAATCGACCTGGTGGAATCAGACATGGACTTCCGATTTGCCGTTAATGCCAAAACACTTCAGGATGCCATCAAGGAAGTACCCGAGCAGCCGTTGGATTTCTTTGTCAACACCGACACGTTTGAAATGACCATTGTCTACCAGAACGGCCAGTACAAACTGGTGGGACAAAGTGCCGAGGACTTTCCCGTTCCGGCCATTGACACAGAAAACACCATCGAAACGGAGGTTGAAACCGAAGAGTTGCTTATGGGTGTTTCGCGCGGACTGTCGGCTGCCGCTGTCGACACAGCCCGTCCGCAGTTGAATGCCATCTGCTTTGACTTCAAGGCAGACGGTGTTTCGATGGTGGCCAGCAATGGAAACCAGCTGGCCCTGACTCGGCTTATCCGTTCTGACATCAGCACAGAAGGCACCTTCCTGCTGGCTTCGCGCCCTGCGGCGGTTCTCAAGGGCATCCTGTCGAAAGAAACGGGCAAAGTGCTCATGCGCTTCGGTGCACGCAGCGCTACGTTTATCACATCTGAATACACCTTCATGTGCCGGTTGGTGGAAGGACGCTACCCCAACTACCGCAGCGTGATCCCCCAGAACAACCCCATCCAGTTCACCGTCAACCGCGCTGGCATGGTGAGTGTGCTTCGCCGCGTGCTCATCTTTGCCAACCCGCAAGCCGTACTGGTGAAGATGCGTCTGGAAAACAATGCTATCATCATCTCAAGTCAGGACATGGACTTCGGGAAGAGTGCCGAAGAAACCATCCTTTGCGACTATGCCAACATGCCGATGCGTATTGCCTTCAGGGGAGACTCGCTGATGAACATGATCAACAACATCGAATCGGACGACATCACTTTCTTGATTTCCGACCCGAGCCGTGCGGCCCTTATCGTGCCAGCCGAGCAGAAGGACAATGAAGAAGTGCTCATGTTGCTCATGCCATCCGTCTTCAATGACTAACACTGAAGTGCTGACGAGCCTTGCAGAAAGGATTCGGAGGCCATTTCCCCACACAAAGCACACGACACAAACATGAAACTTCAACTGAACCGTCCACTCATATGCTTCGACATCGAGGCCACCGGACTCAACATTGCCACCGACCGCATTGTGGAACTCTGCTATATCAAGCGCTTCCCCAACGGCGAGGAAAAGGTGGTGACCCAACGTTTCAACCCTTGCAAGCACATCTCCGAAGAAGCGTCGAAGGTGAACGGCATCTACGATGACGACGTGGCCAGTTGCCCGACTTTCAAGGACATGGCAACCGACATAGCCCATGACTTTGAGAATTGCGACTTGGCAGGATTCAACTCCAATCACTTCGACATTCCACTGCTCGTGGAAGAATTCATCCGTGCGGGCATTGATTTTGATGTGACTGGAGCACAGTTGGTGGACGTGCAGGGCATCTTTCACAAAATGGAGAAACGCGACCTGACCGCTGCCTACAAGTTCTATTGCAACAAAGATCTGACAGATGCCCACACGGCGGAAGCTGACACCAGAGCTACATTGGAGGTGCTGGAAGCGCAGCTTGACCGCTACCCCAACGACTTGAAGAACAGTGTGACGTTTCTGGCCGAATTCTCACGCCGCAACCGCAATGTCGATCTGGCCGGTCGCATTGTTCTGAACGATCAGGGCGTGGAAACCATTAATTTCGGAAAGTACAGGGGGCGTGCCGTGAGCGAAGTGCTGCGCCGCGACCCTGGCTACTATGCCTGGGTGATGCAAGGCGACTTCACGCAAAACACGAAGCAAACGTTCATGCGTCTCAAGCTTCGTGCCGGCATCTGACAAGGCACTGGGGGCAGAAGAGCCTCACAGGGCACCTACATTCCCCAATGATTGAAATGGTTCACTTTCCCCACAAGGAAGTGAACCGATTTCATCACCGAACGACATCATTCTCCAGTCTACATCCCTACAAGCAAACTCATGCAAGCACATTCACTCCATACGCTCAAAGGCAAACGCATCGTACTCGGCATCACGGGCAGCATTGCAGCCTACAAGGCTTGCCTGCTGGTCCGTCAGCTGATCAAGGCTGGTGCCGAAGTACAAGTGGTCATCACGCCAGCCGGCAAGGAATTCATCACTCCCGTCACGCTGTCTGCACTGACCAGCAAACCCGTCATATCGGAGTTCTTTGCCCAACGCGACGGTTCGTGGCACAGCCACGTGGATCTAGGTCTTTGGGCCGATGCCATGGTGGTGGCACCCGCCACAGCCTCTACCTTAGGGAAAATGGCTAACGGCATCGCCGACAACATGCTTATCACCACCTACCTCTCGATGAAAGCACCCGTATTCGTGGCTCCCGCCATGGATCTGGATATGTTCCGTCATCCGGCCACACAGCGCAATCTGGACACGCTCCGTTCCTACGGAAACCACATCATCGAGCCTACGGAAGGGGAATTGGCCAGTCATCTGGTGGGAAAGGGCCGTATGGAAGAACCGGAAGTCATCGTTGAGCAACTGGCCAAATATTTTGAAGAAAAAGAAGCAAACGACCAAGTTGCTTCAACACAGTCAAAGCCACTGGCAGGGCAAAGCATTCTGATCACGGCGGGCCCTACATACGAGCAGATAGATGCCGTGCGCTTCATCGGCAACTATTCTTCTGGAAAGATGGGATATGCACTGGCAGAAACGTGCGCAGAGATGGGAGCTGACGTCACACTGGTGTCAGGCCCCGTGTCACTCACCACCAACGAGGAACACATCAAGGTGGTGCACGTGACTTCGGCTGCCGACATGTACGAAGCCACCACTCAGGCATTTCCCCATTGCCATGCCGCCATCCTGTGTGCCGCGGTAGCCGACTTCACGCCGTTGCACCAATCCGAGAACAAGATCAAGCGTGAGGAAACCGGAAGGCTGACGCTGGAACTGACGGCCACACAAGACATTGCAGCCACCTTGGGGCGCCTGAAACGCACTGACCAAAGGCTGGTGGGATTTGCCTTGGAAACCAATGACGAAGAAGCACACGCACTCGACAAGCTCAAGAGGAAGAATCTCGACTTCATCGTGCTCAATTCGTTGCGCGATGCCGGTGCGGGATTCTCTCACGACACAAACAAAATCACCATTCTGGCAGCCGACGGATCGAAAGAAACGTTTCCGCTGAAAAGCAAACGCGAAGTGGCTGCCGACATCGTCAACCGCCTATGCTCCATTCTCTGACCACCCCTCTGCGCAAAATGAGGCGGAGCTTCCTGCTGATGGCCCTGACCCTGATGGGGCCAACCCTGCTTCAAGCGCAAGAAATCAACGCAAGGGTGAGCATCAATCACCAACAAGTGCAGGGCACAAGCACATCGGTGTTCGAAACCCTGCAGAATGCCTTGACACAATTCATCAACGAGCGGCAATGGACATCCCTGCAGTTTAAACAACAGGAACGCATCGACTGCAACTTCAACATCACGGTAAAGAAATACACTGCGGCAGACAACGCATTCGAATGCTCCATCATGGTGCAGGCTAACCGCCCCGTATACGGTGCCAGCTACACCACCACGACCTTTGCATTCAACGACCCGAACTTCAACTTCAACTACCAGGAATACGACCAGATCGATTTCCGGCCAGACGTGGTCGACAACAATCTGACTGCAGTCATCGGCTACTACGTCTACCTCATACTGGGATTTGACATGGATGCCATGTCGCCCCTCGGGGGCACAGAGTTCCTGACCACAGCCCAAAGCATCGTGACCAACGCCCAAGGTCTGCAAACCAAGGGATGGAAGGCATTCGACGACAACAAGAACCGTTATGCCATCATCACCGACCTGCTCGACAGCGGCATGGAACCATTCAGAAAGATGCAGTATGCCTACTACCGCAACGGACTTGACGTGATGAGCGAAAATGCCGAACGCGGCCGGGCCGGCATCACGGAAGCCATGGAGCTGCTGAAGCAATCCAAGGACAACAAATCAATGAGTATGCTGCCGCAAATATTCACTGAATACAAACGCGACGAGTTGCTCAACATCTACAAGGGGCACGGCAATGCCAAAGACAAAGAGCAGATTGCAGAAACGCTGACACGCATCAACGCTTCACAGAGCTCTTATTGGAGGCAATTGGCACAATAAGTCCAAGACCTGCATTCCACTCAACATACCACATTTGAGCCATCAGGGATGCGATTGTCCCTTCCTCTCATCATTCGTTTTCTTCAGAATCATTTGCAATGACACAAACCGACAAGATAGCCTCAGACACGAACTTTCATGCAAACGGGCTGACCCATCTGCACATTTCGCACTATGCCCTGATTGAGCAGCTCGACATCGATTGGGCCGATGGCTTTTCGGTCATCACAGGCGAAACTGGAGCCGGAAAGAGTATCATTCTGGGTGCATTAGGTCTGTTGCTCGGAAACAGGGCTGATGCCAAGTCCATACAGCCCGGCGAAAAAAAGTGCTGCGTGGAAGGCACCTTCAACATCGCAGCCCTCGGACTGGAGCCCTTCTTCGCACACAACGACATTGACTATGACCCGCAGGAGTGCATTCTTCGCCGTGAAGTGTCGCAGTCGGGAAAAAGCCGCTCGTTCATCAACGACATGCCCGTAACCGCCGCCAAACTGAAGGAATTGGCCACCTCGCTGGTTGACATTCACTCGCAGCACCAAAACCTTTTGATCCGTCACGAAAACTTTCTGATTGACACACTTGATGTGTTGGCTCAAAAGCCGGAACTTCGTAGTGCCTACAAGTGCATCTACGGCCAATGCAGGAATGCACAGGAAGTGCTGGCTCAGCTCACGAAACGCAAGGAGCGGGGCATGGCCGACAAGGAATATATGGAATTCCAGCTCAGCCAGATTGACGAAGCAAATCTGCAAGAAGGCGAACAGGAGGATTTGGAAAAGGAAATGAAACTGCTAAGCCACGCTGAAGACATCAAGCAGGCCTTCTTCACGGCACAGAATGCATTGCAGAACGATGAGTCGGACGTTTGCCGCAACCTGCGTAAAGCAGCCGAGGTGCTGGCCGATATACAGGAACAGATGCCGGCTGCAGGCGAACTGTCTGAAAGGATACATAGTGCGTGCATTGAGCTGGAAGATGTGACCAACGAACTGGAAGTGCAGGCCGAGCGCATCGACTACGATCCACAACGTCTGGAATTCATCGAATCGAGGCTGAACACCATCTACGAATTGGAGCAAAAGCACCATCTGCAAAGTGTGGAAGAAGTGATTGCACTGGGTAAAGAGCTTCGGAAAAAAGTTGATGAAATCGAGAATGTGGACGAAGACATAGCCAAGCAGCAGGATGAAGTGAACCGTTTGCTGCTGCTTCGCAACCAGCAGGCGGCCCATCTCACCGACTCGCGCAAAAAGGCAGCGAAAGCCATGTGCGAGGAACTGACGGAAGCCCTTAGGAATCTGGGCATGCCTCACGTACAGATTGAAGTGGGCATCACCCCCCGAACCGAACCGGATGCCTCGGGTGCCGACAATGTGGTGTTTCTCTTCTCGGCAAACAAGAACATGCCACCGCAGGATGTCAGCCAAATAGCCTCAGGAGGCGAGATAGCCCGTCTGATGCTCTCGCTCAAGGCCATCATAGCCCAACGCACGCACCTACCCACCATCATCTTCGATGAAATCGACACGGGAGTTTCGGGCACCATTGCCGACCGAATGGCACAGGTGATGAAGCAGATTTCCCACAACTGCCAGGTCATCTGCATCACCCACCTGCCGCAAATTGCGGCCATGGGCACGCAGCACTACCGCGTTTACAAGGAAGACATGCCCAACGGCACGCACAGCCACATCGTGCACATCGATGCCGAAGAACGTGTGCAAGAAATCGCCCATATGCTTTCCGGAGCGGCCATCACCGATGCAGCAATCAGCAACGCAAAAGCTCTGATCGAGCATGGACGCAGCATGAGCTGAACGGTCATACACGACGCACTGAAGTGACAAGACGATTTCGGCAGCCTTAGTCCATTTTCTAATATATATCACCCGATTTCCCTTATTACGATACGGGGAATACGCCAAATTCGCAACATTCAATGAATCGATACAACATACTGCTTACTGCAGCACTCACATTGGGCATGCCCCAAATCCACCAAGGAGGCAATAAGCTGCTGGCCGAAACACTGGTCAAGCAAACAGATGCCTACAAAGCCACGCTCAACGTATTCACATACGATGCCGACGGCAAACTGCTGGGCAGCACAACGGGAGTGATGCTCTCGCCCACGGGCATAGCCGCCAGTGCCTACTCCATCTTTGCTGGAGCAGTACGCGCAGAAGTGATTGACTATAAGGGGAAACGCTATGAAGTGAAACGCATTCTGGGTGCGAGCAGCGATTACGACCTCATCCGCTTTCAAGTGGATGGGATAAAGAAAAGCGAATTTCTCAACATTGCCTCAACAGCTTGCGCTGAAGGCACGCAACTGTCGCTGCAGCCCTATACGACCAACAAGAAGAATGCAACGTCCACTGCCAGCATCACCAAGGATGAAGCCTACGGCAACTATCGCTACTACACACTGAGCATTGCCAATGACAAGGAAAACTTCTCGCTGCCGCTCATCGACAGCGAAGGGCAACTTGTGGCCTTCGTGCAGAAAAACGTGGGAAAGAATGCTACCACGGCATGCGCCATTGACGCTCGCTTCCTGAACGACTTGCACATCACGGCCCTCTCTGCAATCAACCGTGACTTGCGCGCTGTCAGAATAGCCAAATCCCTGCCCGGCAATGCCAAGAAGGCTTTGGACTACATTTACATGCTCCCGGCATCCGACTCCACGACAGTGAACACAGCCTATGCCGACTTCATCGAATCCTACCCGGAAATGCCTGACGGATTTCTCGGACGAGCATCACTCCTTGCCTCTCGCCGACAGTATGCCCAAGCCGATGCCGACATCCAGACAGCACTGAAACTGGCCGAAGCCGCCTCTCCCGCCGATTCTCTGACTGCCACTGATGCCGTGCACTACCAGTACAGCGACCTCATGTTCCGCGCCATGGCTTCACGCACTGATTCGGCACAACTGAAGAAAGTGGGATGGACCTATTCCCACGCTCTGGAGGAAGCGCAGAAAGCCTATGAAAGCAAGCCGCTGGCCCTCTATTTGCTCCAGCAAGGCAGATGCCTCTTTGCCGACAGACACTACCAAGAGGCGCACTCTAAGTTCCTCGCCACCACCAAGGCGCCAGGTTTTGCCTCGTCCGACACTTACTACTGGGCAGCCCGGTCTTTGGAACTGGCCAATGGTGATGCCAAGGAAGTGCTAGCCTTGCTCGATAGTGCCGTCAATGCCATTCCCCAACCGGTGAATGCACGCAACGCACAATACTATTTGGAACGGTCGCAACGCCTCATCCAGCTCAACCGTTACCGCGATGCCGTGATGGACTACAACGAATATGAGAAGGCTGTAGGGCCGCGCAACCTCAATGAGCAATTCTACTATCTGCGTCACTCGGCCGAAATGCAGGCTCACATGTACCAACAGGCACTTGATGACATTCGCACAGCCATCTCGACAGCTCAGCAGCCACTCCCCTACAGATTGGAAGAAGCCCTCGTGCTGCTGCAAGTGGGAGAATTCCAACAGGCCATCGATGCGGCAACAAAACTGCTGAAGGACCTGCCCGAAAGCCCCGATTGCTACAAGATCATCGGCATAGCCTATGGCGAATTGCGCAAGAAAGCCTTGGCCCAGCAAAATCTGCAGAAGGCAAAAAGTCTGGGAGATGACACGGTAGACCCATTCATCCAGAAGTACAAATGAACCGCGGCTGCCACAGCCGATACCTCCGCCACAGGAAAAGCCGAATCAACGACTTACAGAAATCAGGAACTTCATTATCGGCCAGTATCGTCAACGAACAAAGCCATTTACGAATTATGCGAACCTACCACTTTTGGGCCACTGTCCTTCTCGGAAGCATTTCTCTCACACAGATGAATGCGCAAAGGGTGCGTCCCGACTTGCTTGCCAACAACGGGGAAGGAAAACGCGATAACCCCTTTGCCCGCGACAGTGTGGAGAAGACCAATGTGCCTGAAGGCATCTATGCCTGGACGGTCGACCGCAGATTTGGCGACATACGCCCAACGGTTTACGACACGGTGCCGCATCAGTTTCAGAACGAGGTGTTCACCTCCGGCATCAGCGGCCACTACAACTACACGGGCAACGCCGGTGCACCACGCATCAGCCGCTACTTCCGGGAGCAACATCCCAGCATGATGTCCAACCCCTTCATTTTTACGCTGCCCTACGACTATTTCCTCCGCACAGAGGACGAAGTGCTCTACACCAACACGAAATCGCCGTTCACCAACATCACTTACCACGAATGTGGCAACAAAACGAATGGCGAAGACCGATTCAAAGCATTGTTCTCCGTGAACTCGGGCAAGAATCTGGGCATGGGCTTCAAGACAGACTACCTCTACGGGCGTGGATACTACCAAGGGCAGTCCACGGCCCATTTTGACGGCACCCTGTTCTCCTCCTACATCGGTGAAGCCTACCAAATGCATTTGAGCTATTCCTACAAGCAATTCAAGAACCGCGAAAACGGTGGCATCGAAAACGATGACTACGTGAACCGCCCAGAGAGTTTCCCCACCAAATATGGCACAGGCGACATGCCCATCAATTTGGCCAAGGCTTGGAACAAGATGAGGGGCAACACGCTCTTTCTGACCCACCGTTACAACCTCGGATTCCACCGCTACGTTGACAAGGACGGGAAAGTGATGAGTCAAGCACAAGTTCAGGCATTGCTGGCACATGAAACGCCTCAAAGAGCAGCCAGCCAGCTTGCATCCTCACACGCCTTGCCCGCTGATTCAGCCAATGCCGCTGTCACCCCCAAGGCCCCCCGCTTGCCACGCCAGCCCGAAGGTGAAAGCGCCAACGCCCACCAACGGCACCAGTTCGTGCTCGACTCCTTGGGCATGCATCAGGAGTTCGTGCCCGTCACAAGTTTCATCCACACCATGAAGGTGTACAACAACAGCCGCACCTTCTCCTCGCACACCTCCAACAATGCCGACCAACCTGGCTACTTTGCCGATTTCTACCTGCCTGGCGATTCAGCCTATGACCGCACCGAACAGCTGAGCGTGGAGAATACACTGGCCTTCGAGCTGCACGAGGGGTTCAACAAATGGATGAAAACGGGGCTTCGCCTTTACGGAAAGCATCAGTTCAACCGTTTCACACTGCCCGACGAGAATCGGCACATGGTGAAGGAAACCGAGAATTATCTGACATTGGGAGCACAAATCCTGAAGCAGCAAGGCAGCTTGTTCCGCTACAACGTGCTGGGGGAATTCCGAACAAGCGGCAAGGAATGGGGAGAATTCAATGTGGAAGGAAACGCATCACTCCATATTCCCCTGCACAAGGATTCCCTGCTCTTCACAGCACAAGGGTTCGTGCGCAACGAACGTCCCTCCTTCTACTATCGCCACTATCACGGAAGAAATGCCTGGTGGGACAACACGAATCTCGACAAGGTGTTCCGTGCCCGGGTGGGTGCCACACTGGCCTATAAGGGCACAAGCCTGAGCGCCACGTTGGAAAACATCCAGAACCATCTCTACTTTGCCGAAACACTGATTCCCACTGAAGCTTCCGATGGATACGAAACATTCCGCCACGGCATTGGCGTACGCCAATCCGGCAAGAACACCCAACTGGTGGAACTGACATTGGCACAGAAATTTCATTGGGGCGTGTTCCACTGGGATTCGGAGCTCACTTACCAAACGTCCACCAACAAGGAAGTGCTGCCAGTGCCAGCATTCACTGGCTACACGAACGTTTATCTGCTCTTCCGTCTGGCTAAAGTGCTCCAAACGGAATTGGGGGCAGACTTGCGCTATTTCACCGCCTACACAGCCCCTGCCTATTCCCCGATCATCGGACAATATGCCGTACAGGATGCCGACCATGCAGTGAAAGTGGGAAACTACCCGATAGCCAACGTGTATGCCAACTTCCACCTCAAGCGCACGCGTTTCTATGTGATGGCATCGCACGTCAACTATTCCTCCGGAGCTGGAAAGCCTTTCCTCGTTCCGCATTATCCGCTGAACCGTATGGTGCTGCGCTTGGGCATCTCGTGGAACTTCATCAACTAAGCTGATTCTGCTTTCGCCTTTTCCCCAGCAAGGCATCCCGACACAACCAACATAAGTACTACGCCATAGCCTAAGCGTAGCAATTCTAACAAAACATCATTCAACATGCCGAAAATATCAGAACGGGCCGTCATCATGCCCGAATCCCCCATACGCAAATTAGCTCCTCTGGCCACTGCTGCCACCGACAGGGGCGTACACGTATACCACCTCAACATCGGACAGCCCGACCTTCCCACCCCCGAAGCCGGACTGGACGTGCTGCGCCACATCGACCGCAAGGTGCTCGAATACAGTCCGAGCCAGGGTTTCCGCCGCTATCGCGAAAAGCTCACGCACTACTATGAGAAGTATCGCATCCATTTGGATGCCGACGACATCATCATCACGGCAGGCGGCAGCGAGGCCGTGCTCTTTGCCTTCCTGTCGTGCCTCAACCCCGGCGATGAAATCATCGTGCCAGAACCTGCCTATGCCAACTACATGGCTTTTGCCATCTCGGCAGGAGCCCGCATCCGCACCATCGCCACCACCATCGAGGAAGGGTTTTCCCTGCCCAAAGTGGAAAAGTTTGAGGAACTCATCAACGAGCACACCAGAGCCATCCTCATCTGCAACCCCAATAACCCCACCGGCTACCTCTACACGCGTCGCGAGATGAACCAGATTCGCGACCTTGTGAAGAAATACGATCTCTACCTTTTCTCCGATGAGGTATACCGTGAATTCATCTACACCGGTTCGCCCTACATCTCGGCCTGCCACTTGGAAGGCATCGAGCAGAACGTGGTGCTGATTGATTCGGTGTCGAAGCGCTACAGCGAATGCGGCATCCGCATCGGTGCACTCATCACCAAGAATGAGGAAGTGCGCAAGGCTGTCATGAAGTTTTGCCAAGCCCGTCTCAGCCCCCCGCTCATCGGACAGCTGGTAGCAGAAGCCTCGCTCGATGCCCCCGAGGAATACGAGCGTGAAGTGTATGACGAATACGTGGAGCGCCGCAAATGCTTGATTGATGGCCTCAACCGCATTCCGGGAGTCTACTCCCCCATCCCGATGGGTGCCTTCTACACTGTAGCCAAGCTGCCTGTAGACGATGCCGAAAGGTTCTGTGCCTGGTGTCTGACCGATTTCCAATATGAAGGAGCCACCGTGATGATGGCCCCCGCAGCCGGATTCTACACCACTCCCGGAGCCGGGCGCAACCAGGTGCGCATTGCCTATGTGCTCAACAAGGACGACCTGCATCAAGCCCTCATCGTGCTGCAGAAAGCGCTCGAAAGCTATCCAGGACGAGTGGCCGAATGACGAAACAAGAATGCACTGGCCCCTTCATGCGCGTTTTTCTTATCATCCCTGTCAGTAAACTCTTATGTTCACACTGTTTTTAGCCAAAAGATTCTTCCGCCCCAAATTCTCCGACGATGAATCCAAGAACCATCGCGGAGCTTCCGTGCCCGCCATCCGCATTGCCACGGCAGGCATTGCCGTCGGACTGGCCGTAATGCTCATCACGGTGTGCGTGGTGAAAGGATTTCAGCGCGAAGTCAGCAACAAGATTGTAGGCTTTGCCTCCCATCTCGAACTGGTGGACGAACGTTCCTTTGCCTCACCTGAGAGCTATCCGCTCGTGACCGATGCCAATGTAGTCAACGTGGTGAAGAAAGCCCCGGGAGTGGTGCACGTGCAACGCATCTCCGAGAAAATGGGCATTTTCAAAACCGAGAACGACTTTGCAGGCATGTGCCTCAAAGGTGTTTCGACAAAGGACTACGACTTCACGTTCCTTCGCAGTTGCGTGACAAAAGGCAAGCTTCCCGACTTCAGCGACGAGCGCAGCTCCAACTCTATAGTCATATCCCAGCAACAGGCCGACAAGTTGCATCTGGGCATTGGAGACAAGGTGTACTGCTACTTCTTCGAACGCACCATCAAGCAGCGCGTGTTCAAAGTGGCAGCCATCTACAACACCAACATGCACCAGTACGACAAGACATTCGTACTGACCGACCTCTTCACCGTCAACCGCCTCAACTCCTGGGATGCCGACCAAAGCAGCGGTCTGGAAGTGCGGCTCAGCAGCATGGACCAAGTCCTGCCCACCCACCTTTGGCTCAAGCAAGCCTTCCAAGGCAAGAAGGACCGCAACGGGAATGCCTATTCCGTGATCAACGTCTACGAGAATCCCCGTTCGGCTTCCGTACTGTCGTGGCTCCGACTGCTCGATTTCAACATCATCGTCATTCTCGTCATCATGATTTGCGTGGCGGGCTTCACGATGGTCAGCGGACTGCTGATACTCATTCTCGAACGCACCTCGACCATTGGCGTGCTCAAAGCCTTGGGAGCCTCCAACTCCAGCATCCGCCACACCTTCCTTTGGTATGCCGCCTTCATCATCAGCCGTGGCATGCTGTTCGGCAATGCCATCGGACTGGGCATCATAGCCCTTCAGGCAAAATTTCACTTCGTTCATCTCGACCCGTCAAGCTATTACGTTGACGCTGCCCCGGTGGAAGTAAACTGGCTTTGGATAGCGGGCATCAATGCCGTCACACTCATGCTGACCATGCTGGCGCTCATCATCCCCAGCTATCTGGCATCCAGCGTACAGCCTGCCAAAGCCATTCAGTTTGACTGAAACATCCACACCCACAAAAGTCAACGAAAGGAATCTCAGATATGTCAACCCCTTTCCAGCACACACTATTTCCGCAAATCCGGCTTGGTAACCTCCAGCGGACATGCTTGCTGTTCGTCCTACTGATTCTCCCGTCGACGCAGGCATTAGCCCAGCGCCTGACCCGGATATTCGGCACCTTGCGCGACGACAAGGGAAGCCCCATCGAAATGGCTTCCGTGAGAGTGACCGGGCAAAGCGCATTCACCTTGACCAACCTCAAGGGGGAATATAGCCTGTGGTGTCACTCCACAGACTCCGTAAGAGTGGTCTACTCCATGATCGGCTACGAAACGCGCAAACGTCTGCTTCGCTCACCCGGCGACTCCATACGGATTGATGTGATGCTCCCCGTCTACGAGAAAGGCACCTTGGGCGAAGCTGTGGTCACTGGGCATGGAGTCCAGACCGGAAGCATGCAACGCATCACCAAGCCCGACCTAAAACTTTCCCCCTCCACCACCGGGAACGGTGTGGAAGAAATCATTGCCACGCAGGCAGGTGTTTCCACCCATAGCGAACTGTCCTCACAGTACAACGTGCGAGGTGGCTCGTTCGATGAGAACTGCGTCTACCTCAATGGCGTGGAGGTATACCGTCCCATGCTCGTGCGCTCCGGACAGCAGGAAGGACTCTCCATCATCAACTCCGACATGGTGGAAAGCATCAACTTCTCCTCCGGTGGGTTCGAAGCCCGCTACACCGACAAGATGTCATCGGTGCTCGACATCACCTACAAACGTCCAGAGCGGTTCGAAGCCACAGTGAATGCCTCACTCCTTGGAGGTGGAGCTTATGTCGGTTGGGGAAACAAGAAGGTGAGCCTCATGACATCCCTCCGCTACAAGACCACCCGCCTGCTGCTCGGGTCACTCGACACGGAAGGAGAATGAGACCCTCGCTTCCTTGACTACCAAGCCTACCTCTCCTGGCGTCCCTCGCAAAGGTGGAGCCTTGACCTGCTCGGCAACATCTCCGACAATCACTACAACTTCGAGCCTTCCGACCGCGAAACGAAGTTTGGCACGATGGACGACCCACGCACCTTCAAAGTCTATTTCGACGGAAAGGAGAGCGACTACTTCCGCACCTATTTCGGAGCAGCCACACTCACCCGCCACTTCACCCCTAACACCTTTGCAGCCCTGCAGTTCTCCACCTATTCCACCAAGGAGCACGAAACCTACGACATACATGGCGAATACTGGCTCAACGAATCGGTATCGGCATCCGAGCTGGGAGTGGGCACCTACATGGAACATGCCCGAAACCGCTTGCAGGCACGAGTGATGAACGTAGGCCTGTCATTCCGCAGCAAGATTACGGCCCACACCCTGCAAGCGGGAGTGAACTACCAACAAGAGAAGATTCTGGAGAATTCCCGAGAATGGGAAATGCGCGATTCCATGGGGCACTCCATGCCCAGCTCGCCCGACCAATTGGCCTTCATCTTCGCCCAACGATCGAAAGCCGACATCACCACCTCACGCTTCACCGCCTATGCACAGGACCAGTGGCGCATCCGCACAAATGCCGGACTCTTCAATGTGACCTACGGCCTGCGCATGAACCACTGGAACTGGAACGGCGAAACAATCGTGTCGCCCCGCGTTTCCGTCGGCCTGCTGCCCTCTTTCTCCGACCATTGGACATTTCGCTTTGCCACGGGCCTCTACTATCAAGCCCCGTTCTACAAGGAACTGAAGGACACGACTATCGTCAACGGCATCTCCACCGTGCAACTCAACAAGCAGATAAAGTCGCAACGATCCATCCATTTCGTGGCCGGAGCCGACTACACCTTCCGAATGGCCGACCGTCCGTTCCGCTTCACGGCCGAAGCATACTACAAGGCCTTGTCCCGACTCATCCCCTACACGGTTGACAACGTCCGTGTGGTCTATTACGGGCAGAATGCCTCATCAGGCTATGCAGCCGGCATCGACCTCAAGCTCTATGGTGAATTTGTGGCAGGCACAGACTCTTGGCTCACTTTCTCGCTCATGCGCACGCAGGAGAAGATTGACGGCAAATGGGTGCCCCGCCCCACCGACCAACGCTACAACGTGTCGCTCTACTTTACCGACTATTTTCCTGGCTCCACCCGCTGGATGTTCACCCTCAAGGCGGCATTTGCCGATGGGCTTCCCTTCCGTGCTCCACGCAGTTCTTGGACTGCCCACAACTTCCGTGCACCGGCCTACAAGCGCGTGGATGCCGGCATGAGCTACCGCTTGGTGAAAAACGATGACCGCCACATCAAGCAAGGCATGGGCCGCTACTTCAAGAACGTGCTCGTAGGATTGGACTGCTTCAACCTCTTGGGCATCGACAATGTCAACTCCTACTATTGGGTGACCGACATCACCAACACGCAGTATGCCGTGCCCAACTACCTGACTGGACGCCAACTCAACCTGCGTTTCAACTTCGAGTTCTGATATCCCTGCCGCAGAGCGATTGTAACAGCAAGGGCCTGATTGCCACATCCTATGGCAATCAGGCCCTTGTAGTTTGGTTTTCTGTCTGACGGGAAGCGTTCCTCTATCAGCAGGGCATGCATCTAAGGCAACGACCATCCCGTCTTCCAGTCAATTCATCGGCCAAAGCGAACGGTGCGGAAACTGCTGCGCATACTTCTGCCGAATCTTATCGAAGAAAGAAATCGTTTCTTTGGCAAAAGCATGACCGCGCCATGTGCTCGTGTTCGTAATCATCACCCAGCATTCCCCATCGGGGAACACCACAACCAAGGCACTCGTGCCCACAAGCGTGCCCGTACGCACCCAAGGACCATTGTCGGGAGTTGTGTTCCACCCCAACGAGAAAGCATGTTCCTGATGCATGTCCGCCGTCATGGCCTTCACGCTCTGTTCTGAAAGCACATCTTTCACTCCGGGCCGACCATCGATGGCCGCGATAAAGCGGCACAACTCGGGAGCTGAAGCGCACCAGCCGCCCGCTCCATTCAAGCGCTCTATGTCGTTTTCACCGTAACACCTGACCACCATCCGCCCACTGTTGTTGAACTCAGGTGAAGGTGTGGCCGTGTTGTGCATGTAGTAGCGCACCTCGTTAGGCCGCTTGTTCTCAAAGTAGTTGCGCGCCAAGTGCATGTCATAGCAACCGGCAGGGTGGAACAGTTTGCGCTGCATAAAATCTTCGTAAGGCATGCCCGAACGCTTCTCGATAATCTGCGAAAGCAACATGTAACCGAAGTTGGAATACTTTGTTCCTTCGCCGGGCGTATAGCCCAACCTGCGGCGCAGCACGATGCGAATGAGCTGACGGTTGTCGGGTGGCACACTCAGTTTGTTCTGCATCATGATGATGCGCGTGGAAAACATCGGGTCGCCTGCCCCGTTGGTGAATCCTGCCTTGTGCCGCAGGAGCTGTTCCACCGTGATGTCAAGCAGCCGCTTGTCGGTGATTACGTTAGTGTAAGCCGTGTCGTTAAGCACGCCATGCGCACCAAACACATGGTCAGTCAAGCGCAGCTTCCCCTCCTCCACCAGTTTCATGATGCCGGCAGCCGTAAGCAGTTTCGACACCGAAGCCACGCGCAGCAAATGTCCCGGCTCCATGCGTTCCTTCTTTTCCTCATCGGCCCATCCGAAGCCATGGGCATAGACCAGCGAATCGCCTCGCGAAACGGCGATGGAAGCACCACGAATTTCCCATCGGGTGAGATAGCGCTCAATGCGTTTGTTCATTTCCTCCAGGCCTTCCACCTTGCACTGATCATTCGTCAGCACCTTGTTCAGTTCCACCTTGTTGCGCTCCGCATCGGCTTCACCGTTTTCTCCATTCAGCAAGGAAGAGGAATGCTGATGCAGCAAGCAGCCCAAGCAGAAGCCCAAGGGAATGCCCACCACCACGATGGCCCAGCGTTGCGCCACCGAGAGTCTGTTGTTTCTGTGTTGTTTCATGACCATCCAGCTTCGTCAATCCAGTTCAACCACCGTGATGCCGGCACCGCCAAACTGCACATGCTCGTCGCGGAAAGACCGCACACCGGGCACGGTGCGCAGATAGTTACGCACCAGTTCGCGCAAGGCACCCGTGCCCGTGCCGTGCAGTATGCGCACCCTGCTCTGCTCCAGTTGAATGGCATCGTCGATGAAGTAGGACACCGCCGAGAGTGCCTCGTCCACATGCATGCCACGGAGGTCGATTTCGGGACGGAAATGGAGTTTCTTCTCGTACATGGCATCGCGCGTCTGCTTGCTCACGAAAGTGGCAGCAGGCTGTGCCGCATCCTCAGCCGGCCGTTCTGCCGGTTGCAGACGTTTCAAGGGCACTTGCGTAAACATCATGCCAAACACCACCTTGGCCGTCTTGCCCGTGATGCTCTCAATGCGTCCCACGCTGCTTTGCCCCTGAATGCGCACGTAGCCTCCCACCTGAAGCGGAGCCGATGCCGAAGCATCAGACTGCACAGGTCGAGCGCTGACGGTGGCGCGTGCCAAGGCCGCCGCCGCATTGGCCTGCTGCTCCGCATGCTTCTGCCGACCGGTCTTGCCGTCCTCCCCCTTGCGCTGTTGGCGACGCAGGATCTTGGCCATTTTGCGTTCCAAGGCATCCTGCTGCTCGGGAGCTTGCTCCAATTCCTCCTTGAAGGAAGTCAACTGCTGACGGATTTCACGCGTTTTCTCTTTCTCCGCCTGTGCTTCCTTAATGGCGCGGATGGTGTTTTCGATGCGGGCATTCGAGTCATCAAGCATGCGCTGCGCTTTTTCCTTTGCCTCTGCCAACACCGTCTTGCGTTCCTTCTGGAAAGCCTGCAAATCGTGCTCATAGCGCTCGATCGTTTCCTCCAACTGCTTCTCGCGCTGACGGATGTTGCGTCGCTTGCTCTCCCAGTACATCTTGTCGCGCACGATGTCCTGCAGATACTTGTCGCTCATCACATAGTCCTGCCCCACAAGGTCGGAAGCATACTTGATGACCTCCTCGGGAATACCGATTTTCCGTGCAATCTCTATAGCAAACGAGCTGCCCGGATTGCCCACCTGCAGCATGAAGAGCGGCTGCATGCGTGCCCGGTCGTAAAGCATGGCACCATTCACCACACTGGGATTGCTTTCGGCGTAATGCTTCAGGTTCTGGAAGTGTGTCGTGATGACACCATAGTTCTGGTTGTGCACAAATCGGTCGAGAATAGCTTCGGCCAAAGCCCCGCCGATTTGCGGTTCTGTGCCCCCTCCGAACTCATCGATCAGAAGCAGGCTCTTGCGTGAAGCATGGCGCATCATCTCCTTCATGTTGAGCAGGTGCGAGGAGTAAGTCGAGAGGTCGTTCTCAAGGCTCTGCTCATCGCCGATGCACATGAATATGTCTTCGAATATGCCTGCCCGCGTCCGTTCGTCGGCCGGCACGGGCATGCCGCATTGCAGCATGTACTGCAGCAGTCCGATTGTTTTGAGGCAAACCGACTTTCCGCCCGCATTCGGGCCCGAAATGAGCAGGATGCGCTGCCCCTGCCGCAAAGTCACATCGAGCGGCACGATTTTTCCCCCATGCTTGGCCAGACTCTGTTCAAGCAGCGGATGACGCGCCTGCACCCAGTCGATAGCGGGATACTTCAACAGTTGGGGCACCACGCACTTGAACTGAGAAGAGAAGAGCGTGAGCGCACGCAAATAGTCGATGCGGGCCAAGAAATGCAACGACTCGAGCATGCGGCTGATGTCGGGCCGCACCATCAGCGTGAGCGACTGCAGGATGCGTATGATTTCGCGCCGCTCGGCCGCCTTCAGTTCGCGGATCTTGTTGTTGGCATCCACCACGGTGGCCGGTTCTACGAACACCGTCTTGCCACTCGCACTCTCATCGTGCACAATGCCCTTGATCTTACGCTTCAGGGCCGGTGCTACAGGTATCACCAGTCGGCCATCGCGCAAAGTGGGTGCCACATCGCGGTCGATATAGCCATCCTGCTGCGCCTCTGCTATGATCGAGCGCAAACTGTGGGAAATGCTGCGCACCGTCACTTCCAACTGGTGACGGATGGTGAGCAACTCGGCAGAAGCCGTGTCCTTCACCTTGCCATATTTGTTGAGCACCTCATCGATGCGGCGCACCACCTGCGGAAAGGTTGACACCTCCGATGCCATGCGCCCCAAGGTGGGGTAAACATAGTGTACGGCAGGAACCGGAGTCTCACCCTCTTCGGCCGCACTGTCGGTTTTGCCAGCCGTGTCTCCATCCTCGTCGTCCTCATCGGTGGATCGGGTCAGTGCCTTCTGGTAGTTGAGTACGGTCAATAGCGAACGCTTGAGGTTGAACAAGTCCAGTTCCTCCAAGTAAGTACGTTCGGGCCGCACGCGCAGCAACGGTTCGCGCACATCGTAGAACTCATTCTCTATGTCATCGTCGCTTTCCTGCATGAAACGTGCAAACTCGCTGGCGCAGTCAAGCGCCTCGCGCACGTCTGCCACATCTGTCAGGAAGCGCACCTGCTGGTCAACCCACTCCGTGCCCAAGGTCGACATGCAGCGCCCCTTGAGCAAAGTCCGGACATCGTTGAAACCTATTTTCTGTTCGAAATTATCTGGATAGATCATTTATTCGCTTGAATTTGACTACAAAAATACAAAAAAAATCGTACTTTTGCCTCGCATATCCTCACGCAATGCGACAACGGACGTGCAACAACCCATTTCCGAATCTTTCCACAAAGCATAATGAACAAACAAGTCAAGGTGAGAGACCGCGTATTTGAGGTTTCTCTGAGCGAAGAAAAAATCAAGGAACGTGTAGCCCAAGTGGCTGCCCAAATCAGCAACGACCTGCGAGACGAGCACCCCTTGTTTCTGGCTGTGCTCAACGGCTCATTCGTTTTTGCAGCCGACTTGCTCCGCGGGGTGGACATCCCGTGCGAAATCACATTCGTACGCATGTCATCGTATGCTGGCACCACTTCCACCGGCAAAGTGAAAGAACTCATCGGACTGAAAGAGGACATCAAGGGACGCACCGTGGTGGTGGTGGAAGACATCATCGACTCCGGCCTCACCATGAAGGACCTTTTGGCCACACTCCATGAGAAAGGGCCCAAGGAAGTGCGCATCGCCTCGCTGCTGGTGAAGCCAGGCAACCTGAAAGTCGACCTCGACATTCCCTACTGCTGCTTCAACATCCCCAACGACTTCATCGTGGGCTACGGACTTGATTACGACGGTGAAGGCCGTAACCTGAAGGACATCTACACCGTGGTGGAGCCCTAACCCCGTGTGAAACACGGCAACGGCCGACATCTGCCACACCAACACAACACCATCTACATTAATTAAACTAACAACCGTGTGCGTCCGCCCCATGCAAAGGATCGGACGCATGCCATTCACGAAGAAACAAAAATGAAGAACATCGTGATCTTCGGTGCCCCCGGTTCGGGCAAAGGCACCCAGAGTGACCTCCTTGTGAAGAAGTACGGCTTCAAGCACATCTCCACCGGCGACGTGCTCCGCGCCGAAATCAAGAACGGCACCGAACTTGGCAACACTGCCAAAAGCTACATCGACAAGGGCCAACTCATCCCCGACTCGCTCATGATCGACATCCTCGCCTCCACCTACGATGCCCTCTGCCCCTGCGAAGGAGTGATTTTCGACGGTTTTCCCCGCACCATTCCCCAAGCAGAAGCCCTGAAGCAGATGCTGGCAGAGCGTCACACGGAAGTGGCAGGCATGCTTGAGCTCGATGTGCCCGAGGACATGCTCATGGAGCGCCTCATCAACCGCGGCAAGACTTCCGGCCGTGCCGACGACAACGCAGAGACCATCAAGAAGCGCCTCGACGTGTACAACAACCAGACGGCCCCCCTCATCGAATGGTATGAGAAGGAAGGCAAGCGCCACGCCGTGAAGGGCTACGGTTCACTGGAAGAAATCAATGCCGCACTCTGCGCTGTGATCGACCAGTTCTGATCCCCGCTACACACCACACAGGAAGCCTGCACCCCCTGCATTCTCACAGGAAAGACAAGGAGTGCAGGCTTTTCACTTCATCTCTCTTCTGGCTGCGGCAGGATGGCACACGACCTGCTCTCACTCCATGTGCCGCAAGCCTCACAACCACTCACCTTTCAACAGAAAACACTTCACACACATGGCAGAATCTAACTTCGTTGACTACGTAAAGATCTATTGCCGTTCGGGCAAAGGCGGACGCGGCTCCATGCACATGCACAGAGCCAAGTACCAGCCCAACGGTGGTCCCGACGGCGGTGACGGCGGACGCGGCGGGAATGTATACCTCCGAGGCAACCACAACTACTGGACCCTCCTTCACCTGCGCTACGAGCGCCATGTGTTTGCAGGCAACGGCGGCAACGGCTCCAAGTGCTGCTCGCACGGAAGCGATGGTGAGGACCGCTACATCGACGTGCCCCCCGGCACTGTGGCCTACAACGCCGAAACCGGCAAGTACATCTGCGACGTGGCCCGCGACGGCCAGGTGGTGATGCTGCTCAAGGGCGGGCGTGGCGGACTGGGCAATTTCCAATTCCGCACCTCCACCAACCAAGCTCCCCGCTTTGCACAACCCGGCGAACCGATGCAGGAGATGATGGTCATTCTCGAACTGAAGCTGCTGGCCGACGTCGGACTGGTCGGCTTCCCAAATGCCGGAAAGTCCACGCTGCTCTCCGCCCTGTCATCGGCCCGCCCGAAGATTGCCAACTACCCGTTCACCACCATGGAACCTTCACTCGGCGTGGTGGCCTGCCGCGACGGCAAATCGTTCGTCATGGCCGACATTCCCGGTATCATCGAAGGTGCCTCCGAGGGCAAAGGGCTCGGCCTGCGCTTCCTGCGCCACATCGAACGCAATTCCTTGCTCCTCTTTATGGTGCCTGGCGACACCGACAACATTGCCAAGGAATACAACATCCTGCTCAACGAACTGCGCCAGTTCACCCCCGGCATGCTCGACAAGCATCGCGTGCTGGCTGTTACCAAGTGCGACCTGCTCGACGAGGAACTCATCGACATGCTCAAGGAGGAACTGCCCGACGACCTCCCCGTGGTGTTCATCTCCTCCGTCACCGGCTACGGCATCCAGCAGCTCAAGGACCTGCTGTGGGAAGAGCTCAACAGCGAAAGCAACAAGCTGCAAAGTGTGAGCGAAGAAGGCTCAATCGTACATCGCGACCGCGAAACGCAACTTCTTCAGCAGGACTTCGCCGACTGGCAGGACGACTACGACGACATCGAGGTGGACGACGACGATGTGGAAGACCTTGATGTGTACGACATGGAGGACCTCGAAGACTGAAGCCTCATGAATTCCGAAACGCTCTTGCCCTACGACTTGGCAAATCCCCAAGTGAAGGCATTCTCAACCACTCGCATCTCACCCTTCTCCTGCAGTGCAACTGAACTGCGGGATATGGGTGCTTATGCAGCCTTCAACGTGACAGACTACTGCCACGACAAGCCCAGCCGCGTGCAGCGCAACCGCGAATGGCTAGCGCAAACGCTCGGCATCGACAACGTACGGCTGGTGATGCCCCATCAAACGCATTCCGACCGCGTGATGGAGGTGGACGACTCGCTGCTTGCCCTCTCCACAGCCGACCGCGCACAGGCACTGGAAGGCGTGGATGCGCTCATCACACGCCAACAAGGTGTGTGCATCGGCGTTTCCACCGCCGACTGCGTGCCCATCCTGCTCTACGACCCCGCACAGGAAGCCTGCGCCGCCATCCATGCCGGATGGCGTGGCACAGTGAGCCACATAGCCACCAAAGCCATCCGCCTCATGCAAGCCACTTACGGCACCCGCCCCAGCGACCTCCGCGCAATCATTGGCCCCAGCATCTCGCTTCAGGCCTTCGAGGTGGGGGACGAAGTGGTGGAAGCATTTGCACAAGCCGGATTCGACATTTCGCGCATCTGCCGCAAAATGCCTCCCATGCATCCCGATGACATCAACTCATGCACCCGGCAGGCCCTCCGGCCTCACATCGACCTCTGGGCAGCCAATGCCATGCTGATGGAGGAGCAAGGCATCAGTCTGGAACACATTCAAGTGTGCGGCATTTGCACCTACCAGAGTCATGATACCTTCTTCTCTGCCCGCCGATTGGGCATCCGTTCCGGCCGCATCTTCACGGGCATTATGATGGAAAGGCAAACAAGCTGACGAGCCGAATAGCCAACCAATTAGTATCGTTTTCCTAACAGCCCAACCCTCAAATCCCCATCATGTTCCGATTCCAGCAATTCACCATCAACGACGAACACTGCGCCATGAAAGTGGGCACGGACAGCGTGCTGCTCGGTGCGTGGGCCACAGCCGGCGCGCAACCGATGCACTGGCTTGACATGGGGTGCGGCAGCGGCCTGCTCAGCCTCATGCTGGCCCAGCGTGCCCCCAAGTCGCACGTCACAGGCGTGGAAATCGATGCCGCCGCAGCAGCCGATGCACAAGCCAATGCCGAGGCTTCGCCCTTTGCCGAACGGGTGGAAATCGTCTGTGCCGACGTGCTCAGCTATGCCCGCACCCACCCTCATGCCTTCGATGCCATCTGCACCAATCCGCCCTACCATGAAGAATCGCTTCTACCCCCTTCCTCCGCACGGGCAGCGGCAAGGCACACGGCCGGAGGCGGACTCACCTTTTCCGCCCTGCTCGAAGCCGCAAAGCTGCTGCTCAAGGATGGCACGTCAGGTCCCTGCCTGAGTTTGGTTCTTCCCTCCTCCGCCTCGGCGCACTTTCAGGCTCTGGCTGCAGCCTATGGTTTCGCCCCCTGCCGGCTGACTGAAGTGGTCACACGCCCGCAGAAGCCCTGCAAAAGGGTGCTGTTGGAGTTCACCCGGTCGGAATCAGCCGTTCCCTTCGTGCAACGCTCCACGCTGGTACTCCTGGCCAACGACGGTGCCCGGTCCGAAGCTTACGAAGCACTCTGCAAACATTTTTACTTGAACAAGAAACAGTTTTAACACTCTGTTAAACAAAAGTTTCGGGAGAAAGACGTAAATTTGCCACATCATTGATTTTGAAGCACATTCGTCCCATTTTGCCAGGCCTCACGCCATGCATTGCGAATGACCGCCTCATGGCACGAGCCCCGTTCGCCATGAGGCACAATAGTTTGCTTCAAGCTCTTCAACCAAGGACTTCATCATGGAAATGACGCATATATCGTAGGTATGCGCTTGACTGAAATTTCCAGTCCGCCACAACCCTGACAAAATATTTTCATGAATTTCAAACAACTGCGCCGTGCCGTTCTGACCATCGCGTTGGCAGGATTAGGATGTACGGCATTTGCTCAAGACCTCATTGCCCGTCAGGCCCCCATCGACCGCCGGCTGAGGGCCGTTGATTCCGTTTCCATCCAGCGAGCTATGGAACGCGACGACGAAGCCGACTTCTCCGACCAGCTCTACAGCTCATGGGTCACCACCAAGGCACATCCTTACAAGGAATCGGAAGTGCCCGACAGTTTCCGCATTGACCTCCGAGGATTCACCATGCCCACGCCCTCGCGCCTCGTCACCTCACGGTTTGGCTATCGGCCCCGTTTCCGCCGTATGCACAAAGGGCTTGACATCAAGGTCTACACCGGCGACACCATCGTGGCTGCCTTCGACGGCAAAGTGCGCGTGGCACGCTACGATGCAGGAGGCTATGGCTACTACATCGTGCTCCGCCACAGCAACGGACTGGAAACCATCTACGGCCACCTGTCGAAGCAATTGGTTGCCACCGATCAAGTGGTACGCTCGGGCGAACCCATCGGATTGGGTGGCAACACGGGCGGTTCCTACGGATCGCACCTGCACTTTGAAACGCGATTGGCCGGCGAACCGATCAACCCCGAATACCTCTTCAACTTCCCCGAACAGGACGTGACAGCCGACTTCTACACCTTCCGCAAAGACCGCGCCCGGTCCGACTACCAGATGCTGGCTTCAGCCGCTGGAACGGAAGGCAGCGGAGAAAGCATGACGGCCATGAAATCGTCGCACTTCTACAAGGTGCAACGCGGCGAAAACATTGCCAGCATCGCCAGCAAACTGGGCATCTCCGAAAAGGAGCTCTTGCAGGCTAACCGACTGAAGACGACCTCCAAGCTCCGCACCGGACAGATTCTGCGCTACTAAGCATTGAGCAGCATCCATAAGTGCACCACACGATGTGACTGACAACAGACTTCTATTTTATGCATTGAACGAAGTGACGATGACACGGCTACGGCCCCAACAAGCCAACCTTGTGACATCGTCACTTCGTTGTCTATACAGTGCAATCAACATGGAGTCAAAAAGCTTGCCAACCAGGGTGGCCTGCTTGAGGCAGTCAGGCATGACACAAGCCTTACGGCGAAGCATACATGGGGAGCCGCTAGGTCTGGATGCTTCGGAAGCTCACCCATTCCCCAAGCGGAACGTTAAAAAGCCCGACATTCCTTCTGCTACGCGCGCACGCGCGTGCACATACATTGCAATTGTTTTTTTTGCTGTCATCTGTCAGCAATGTAATTTCTCAGTTTACATTTAATACCTGCGCTTGAGGTTGTAGATACTTGTGGAATTCGTTTTTCCGCACGTTGAATCCCCCTTCAATGGGGTATCAAGGACGGCCATAAGGCCGCTATTTATGCCAAAGCACCATGGTGCACAAGTCCCAGACTTGTAAAAATTCTACCACGGTACTGTAAAAACTCTACCACGGTACCGTAATTACTCCACCATGGTACCATAATCACTCTACCACGGTACCGTAATTACTCCACCAATATCAAAAGAATCCCAGCGAAGGAGGCCAAGAATGACAGAATGACAGTAAAAATGTCAATTGCACTGTATATGTGTGTGCGTACGCGCGCGTAAAGGCCTCGTATCCAAACCGGAGTAACGCGCCAATGCTTTTGCTGTAACTATTTTCTTTTGGTGTCCGACAAGCTACGAAAACTTCGGGGATAATAGTTCGTTCCAACTACCTGTATTTGATACGACCTTATACTATCCGGGCGTGCTTTCGCTCTTTCAGGGGTGAACAACCATCGTAGTATGTCCTGACCCTG
Source organism: Alloprevotella sp. (assembly GCA_036802405.1). Lineage (GTDB taxonomy): Bacteria > Bacteroidota > Bacteroidia > Bacteroidales > Bacteroidaceae > Alloprevotella. The sequence continues at coordinate 3,763 of DAIRWG010000010.1, read as the reverse complement.
ACTGATGATGTGGACCGAAAGCAACTGTTGGGCTTTCAGCCCGCCCTTGGCACATGCGAAATGGGTGCACAAAAGCGAATCTCCCACGTGCCAACCCACTTGAAGCATTGTTCCATTTCACGGATTTCGTGTTAGCCATAAGAATTAGCACAAATAACGTTAAACATGCATTTATCCCCCATTTCGTCCCCAAAGTCCCAAAAGTCCCAAAGTTCCACTTAGGGGGCATAAAAATATGCATATATTGATATTCAACAGGTTACACCTATTTCATACCTATTAATATATATACGTCCACCCCTGGGACTTTGGGACTTTTGGGACTAACTCATCGAGCAGATGAAACAGGCGCAAAGCGAAACTGTTCGATTTGTCGGATTTTCAGAATTGTTTGCAAATGCATTTTCACAAGGCGTGCACATTGGCAGGAGGGGCGCACCATGCACGTTTTGCCCCACAGGCCGTGACTGCCGCCATCGGTTGCAAGCCACCAATGCGTCCCGTATGCCCATCGCCCCACCATCTCCAAACAGCCAAATGCCATGGTCAAAAAGACGTAAAGACGGATTTTTCCATACAAAGCAATGGCAAATCGTTTTGCAGTCTTCACTTCTTTCACTAACTTTGCTCCCGTAAAGCAAACCGCCCAGTGCGTTGCTACAAACAATCCTTAACTCAACCCATCAGGCACAGGCTGCCGGGAAAAGCCTCCGATGTGCTCGGAAGCATTCAGCCCGCCTTGCTCCGAGCGGTTCGCCCGCCGAAGCAGAAGCCTGCCTCAAAAACATCACACAATATGCTCAAGCAAATCATCAATGGCCGCATCCTCACTCCCCAAGGCTGGATTGAAGGAGGCTCCGTCGTTGTGGAAGACAACAAAATCAAGGCAGTGGAACACTGCAGCCTGCCCGTGGTCGGTGCAGAAATCATTGACGCCAAGGGATGCAGCGTGGTGCCCGGCGGCATCGAGATGCACGTGCACGGCGGTGGCGGACGCGACTTCATGGAGGGCAGCGAAGAAGCCTTCCGTGTGGCCATCGATGCCCACATGAAGCATGGCACCACTTCCATCTTCCCCACGCTCTCCTCGTCCACTGTGCCCATGATCGAGGCTGCCTGCCAGACTTGCGACAAACTCATGGCCGAAGAGAACAGCCCCGTGCTGGGTCTGCACTTGGAAGGCCCCTACTTCAATCCTGCCCAGGCCGGCGCACAGATTCCGGAATGGATCAAAGCCCCCGTACCCGAAGAATACGAACCCCTGCTCGACACCTACAAGTGCTTGAAGCGCTGGGATGAGGCCCCCGAACTGCCCGGCTCCGTGGAGTTCATCACCGCCTGCCGCAAGCACGGCGTGCTCCCCTCCATCGGCCACACCCGTGCAAAATATGAAGACGTGGTGGCCGCCCACGATGCTGGCATGACCCACGCCACCCATTTCTACAATGCCATGCCCGTGGTCTACAAGAACCGCGAATTCAAGGTGCCCGGCACAGTGGAAAGCATCCTGGCCGAGCAGGACATGACGGTGGAAGTGATTGCCGACGGCATTCACGTGCCTCCCGTGATGCTCCGCATGGTCTACCAGATCAAGGGTGTGGAACGCACGGCCCTCATCACCGACTCGCTGGCCTGCGCTGCCACTGAAGGCGATGCCGCATTCGATCCCCGCGTGATTCTGGAAGACGGCGTGTGCAAACTGGCCGACCGTTCGGCTCTGGCCGGTTCTATTGCCACCATGGACCGTTTGATCCGCACCTGCGTGCAGATGGCCAACATTCCCCTGGAGGATGCATGCCGCATGGCCAGCGAGACTCCGGCCAAAATCATGGGCGTGTACGACCGCAAGGGCTCGCTCGAAACGGGCAAGGATGCCGACCTCATGATGTTCGACGCCGACCTCAACCTCACCTATGTGATGCAGATGGGCCGAGAAGTGACCAACGAACTCTAAAACGACCTTTCAGGTATCGGGCGAACAATAGCCAACTGGCATTGCCATGCCGGCATTCAACCCCATGCTGATATTCAAATGAGGAGGAAACCCGACTTCGTCCACAGGACAGGACCAGTGGGGTTTTCTCCTCGTTTGCAAATATTTATCCCATGACACTCGACACTTACATCCAGCAGTCCATCCTCCCCCGCTACGACTGCTTCGACCCCGCCCACCAACGTGCCCATGCGCTGAGCGTGATCCGCCGCAGCCTGGATTTGGCTTCGCACTATCCCACCGTCCGCACCGACATGGCCTTGGCCGCGGCAGCCTTTCACGACCTCGGACTCTGCGAAGGACGCGAACTGCATCATCTGGCATCGGGACGCATGGTGCGGAGCGACAGTTGCTTGCCCCAATGGTTCACACCCGAAGAAATCGAAACCATAGCCCAAGCCGCTGAGGACCACCGCGCATCGTCGGGCCAAACTCCCCGTTCGCTGCTCGGCATGATCGTGGCCGAAGCCGACCGCCAGATCGATGAGGACATCACCCTCCGCCGATGCATCCAGTACGGCATCTCGCACTTCCCGCAACTCAGCGAAGAAGAGCACTACCTTCGTGTGAAAGCGCATCTGACGGAAAAGTACGGCGAAGGAGGCTACCTGCACCTGCTCTTGCCAGAAAGCCCCAATGCCCGTCCGCTGGAGGCACTGCGCGCCCTGCTGCACGACGAAGCTGAACTGCACAAACGATTCGTGCCGATATTCCGTGAGGAAAACGCCGTGTGAACCATTCCTCGGCCCGCCATCCACCATTTTTCCCACTCCGTGAAGGAAGCTCATGCGCATTTTGGCAGAAATGCACGGCAACTGTCACATAAAAGTGTTATATTTGCACCCAAATTGACATCAGAAAACCATTCATCAATGAACGTTTTAGAACTCAGCGAACAAGAAATACAGCGCCGCAACTCATTAGAGGAATTGCGCAAGATGGGCATTGAGCCTTACCCTGCAGCCGAATATCCCGTGAACGCCTACAGCGAGGAAATCAAAGCCAACTTCTCCGACGATGCCGAAGAGAAGCGCGAAGTGTGCATTGCAGGCCGACTCATGGGCCGCCGCGTGATGGGCAAGGCCAGTTTTGCCGAACTGATGGACTCGAAAGGCCGCATCCAGGTGTATGTGACGCGCGACGACATCTGCCCGGGCGAGGACAAGACATGGTACAACACCGTGTTCAAGAAGCTTCTTGACCTCGGCGACTTCATCGGCGTGAAAGGTTTCGTGTTCCGCACTCAGACGGGTGAGATTTCCGTTCATGCACAGGAGATTACATTCCTGTCAAAGAGCCTCAAGCCACTGCCCGTGGTGAAAGAGAAGGACGGCGTGACCTACGATGCCTTCAACGACCCCGAACTCCGTTACCGTCAGCGCTACGTGGACCTGCTCGTCAACCCCGACGTGAAGGACATCTTCCTCAAGCGCGCCATTGTGGTGAAGACCATGCGCCAATATTTCGACGAAGCAGGCTACACTGAGGTGGAAACTCCCATCCTGCAGCCCATTCCCGGTGGTGCCAGCGCACGGCCGTTCATCACCCACCACAATTCGCTCGACATCGACCTCTATCTGCGCATCGCCACCGAACTCTATCTGAAGCGCCTCATCGTAGGCGGATTCGAAGGCGTGTATGAAATCGGCAAGAACTTCCGCAACGAGGGCATGGACCGCAACCACAACCCGGAGTTCACCTGCATGGAGCTGTACGTTCAGTACAAGGACTACAACTGGATGATGTCGTTCACCGAAAAACTGCTCGAAC
>DAIRWG010000009.1:6220-33093 GCA_036802405.1 Alloprevotella sp. | reverse complement strand
CTACGGCGTGCTCCATCCTCGGCTGCATGATTCTCTGGAACCAGGCATGCGGGATTCCCCGCATACCTGGCTACCCAATTTCACCCCTAACGGGGTGGCCTGCGGCATGAAATTGGAATGAAGAGAGCAGATGCTACCCCCATGGCTTATACCTCAGGTTTTCCCAAACCATTATTGCTTGACTATAAACAATCAAAGCACTTATAGAAAACCTGCTTCAGAACGGCTGTCCTTCGGAAATCTCAAAACCTTCCAGATCAATTTCATCGTCGTTGAAGGCAGGGCCGTCGTTGAAGAGTGCTTCGTCGTCGTAGGCATCGGAAGACGCTGCGGCCCCTTTCTTGCCACCCTTCAGATTGAGGCCAGAAAGATCCAAATCGAGGTCGTTGATCTGGCAAGGGGCATCGCCCTTCGCGCGCACCACTTCGCCTTCGGCCAAATGTTCGCCAGGGATAAGTTCCACTACATCGAGGAAGAAGCAACGGTCGGCAAAGGGATCGAACACGAACTCCAGGTGTTGCTCCTCATCGTCAATGAATTCATTGAGGCGGGTGGAATCCATCACGTAGATATCCTCGTCGGCTCCGCTCACCCCCATGTCTTCACGGGTGATCTGTTGGCCACGCTCCCACTCTTCGTTGCAAATGTAGAACGAGGTCATCTGGTCGTCAGGATAGCCACACGATTTGAGAATCAGTTTGTTGAGGTCGAGGAAAGTGCTGTCGCTATCAATCTTGACTTCGCGAACGAAACCATCTACCTCATCGGATATGAATTTGATACGGTAAAGCATGTCGGTAATTTTAAGTAGGAAAAAGTCCCAAACCAAAGAACACTTAATGGATGAAGCCTCGCTTGGAATTTTCCACGAACTGGAGGATGTATTCTATTTCGGGACTCATCGGCACCGTTTCCCGAATCTCCTGCAAGCACTCCTTGAAGAGTTTTCCCGGCTGGTAGAGCAGACGGTAGGCATTGTGGATGTTTTCGATGATTTCGGGTTTGAATCCTCGCCGGCGAAGTCCCACCAGGTTCAGTCCGCAATAGGCCACCGGCTCACGTGCTGCCATCGTGAAGGGAGGTACGTCCTGCCCCGTACGGGTGCCGCCGCCCACCATCACATAGCTTCCGATGTGGCAGAACTGATGCACGAGCACCGCAGCGGAAATAATGGCAAAGTCATCGACCACCACTTCACCGGCCAACTTGGTGGAGTTGCCGATGATGCAGCCATTTCCTACCACCACATCGTGGGCCACATGCATGCCTTCCATCAACAGGTTATTGCTGCCTACAACGGTCTTGCCTTTGGCTGCCGTGCCGCGGTTGATGGTCACATTTTCACGAATCTTATTGTTGTCGCCCACCTCGGCTGTGGTTTCCTCACCCTTGAACTTGAGATCCTGGGGAATGGCACCAATCACGGCTCCGGGAAAGATGACATTGCCGGAACCGATGCGGGAACCAGAGAGGATAGTGACGCTATTCATCAAGTGATTGTTGGCTCCGATCACCACATTCTTGTCAATGTAGCAGAAGGGACCAATTTCACACCCTTCACCGATGACAGCTTCGGGATGTATATAGGCTAAAGGACTGATCATGTTCGATGCGTTTACTTGTTCTTTACGATTTGTGCAGTGAAGGTGGCTTCCATCACGACCGTTTCACCCACGAAGACAAATCCATGCATGGATGAGATGCCGTGGCGGATGGGAGCGAGCAGCTCGACCTTGAAGATCAAGGTGTCGCCGGGAACGACCTTCTTGCGGAATTTCACCTCATCCAAACGCAGGAAATAGGTGCTCCAACGCTCGGGTTCTTCCACGGTGTTGAGCACGAGCAAACCGCCGGCCTGTGCCATGGCTTCCACCTGAAGCACACCGGGCATGACGGGTTCCTGCGGGAAATGGCCTTGGAAGAAGGCTTCGTTGGCCGTCACGTTCTTGATGGCAACGATGTAGTTGGATCCCGTTTCCACCACCTTGTCGACGAGCTGCATGGGATAGCGGTGCGGAAGGAGTTCGCGAATGCGATTGACGTCCATCAGCGGTTCTTCGTTCGGATCGTAGTTGGGGGCCTGAATCTCGTGCTGACGGATTTCACGGCGCATCTGACGGGCGAACTTGTTGTTGATGGTGTGACCCGGACGGGTGGCAATGATGCGTCCCTTGATGGGGCGTCCGATGAGGGCCATGTCGCCGATGATGTCGAGCAGCTTGTGACGTGCCGGCTCATTTTGCCACACAAGGGGACGGGAGTTCAGATAGCCCAGCTTGGTGGCATCACGATGGTCCACGTGCAAATGGTCGGCCAAGCGGTCGAGGGCATCCTGCGAAATCTGCTTTTCGTAAATCACGATGGCATTGTCGAGGTCGCCGCCCTTGATGAGTCCTGCCTTGAGCAAAGGCTCGATTTCACGCACGAACACGAAGGTGCGTGCCGAAGCAATTTCTTCCGTGAAATCCTCCATATCGTCCAACGTGGCAAACTGGCTGTTGATGAACTGCGACTCGAAAGAGATCATGGCCGTGATGGAGAACTGTTCATCGGGAAGAATGATGATGGAGGAACCGGTTTCCTCATCACGAAATTCGATTTTCTTCTTGATGACATAGAAGTCCTTCTCGGCATTCTGCTCCACGATTCCCACCCGTCGAATGTTTTCAACATAGGCGATGGAACTTCCATCGAGAATGGGGAATTCCGGACCGTTCACCTGAATCAGGCAATTGTCGATGCCCATGGCATAAAGTGCTGCCATGGCATGCTCTATGGTGCTACAACGTGCCTCGCCATTGGCCACGACCGTACCACGGGAAGTGTCGACCACATTTTCGGCAATGGCATGGATGAGGGGCTGGCCTTCCATGTCGATGCGCTGAATGCGGTAGCCGTGATTTTCGGGAGCCGGATTGAACGTGACGGTCAAACTCAAGCCGGTGTGAAGTCCCTTGCCAAAGAGGGAGAAACTACCTCCCAACGTTTTTTGTTTGGACATATTGAGGTGGAGATTGTTACGTTTAGAGCTTGGCATTGCCGAGACGGATGTAATCAAAGGGTTGCGTGTTTGCTTCGGCACGACCAAGCTGGGGGATGATTATATTGGGATGCGAAGATGGGGATTACTGAAGCTTGGCTTTCAGCTCGTCCAGTTCCTTCTGCATTTGGTTGATTTGCTTGTACATGTCGGGCAGGTACTTGAACACCACGCTCGAACGTTTGAAATTGCCAGTTTCAATGGCGGGAGAGCCTTGAACGGTGGCATGGCCTTTCTTGATGCTTCCCGCAATGCCGGCCTGGGCGCCTGAAAGCACGCGATCGCCGATCACGGCATGTCCGGCTATGCCCACCTGACCGCCAAACATGCACCACTGCCCGATCTTGGTGGAACCGGCCACTCCGACCTGAGCCGACATGACAGTGTTCTCTCCCACTTCACAGTTGTGGGCTATCTGCACCATGTTGTCGAGCTTCACGCCCTTGCGCACGTAGGTGCTGCCCATGGTGGAGCGGTCAACACAAGCATTGGCACCGATTTCCACATCGTCTTCGATGGTGACGATGCCGATTTGCGGAATCTTCTCATAGCCATCGGCTGCGGGGGCAAAGCCAAAGCCGTCTGCACCGATCACACAGCCGGAGTGCAGGATGACGCGGTTGCCGATCTTGCAATCGTGATAGACTGACACGTTGGGATAGAAGATACAGTCGTCGCCCACCTGTGCGCGCTCTTCAATGACAGCATGGGAATAGATCTGACATCCCTTGCCGACCACGGCATGTTCGCCGACATAGGCAAACGGGCCGACATAGCAGTCTTCACCGATTTGAGCTGTTTCTGCCACACAGGCCAAAGGATGGATGCCCGTACGCTTTTGCACCGTACTTTGATAGAGGGTCAGAAGGCGTGCGATGGCTTCATAGGCATTGGGCACACGGATAAGGGTGGCCTGAACGGGTTTTTCCAGTTGGAAATCATCGTTGACGAGCACGATGCTCGACTTCGTTTCATAAAGGTAATGAGCATAATGCGGATTGGCCAGAAAAGAGATAGCTCCTTCTTCTCCTTCCTCAATTTTTGCGAAGGTCTGGACTCCGGCATTTTCATTGCCTTCAATCTTTCCGCCGAGATATGCTGCTATTTGCTTTGCTGTAAATTCCATTGTGTATGGTTCTTTCTGTTATTGGCTTGCCGCACGGTATGAACGATGCATTTTGATCGTTTGGAACGCATGGTCAATGCCTATGTAATGCAAATATCGTAAAAAATTCTTGGTTTCCCACAGAATTGGCTTGCAAAATGCGGAAATGGTCTGTTATTTACTCAAGATTGCTCATTTTTTTGGTTATCCGGCACGTTGGCAATGCCCATGCAAAGGAGAATCGTAATCCTGTCGATTTACTTGAAACCATTGGTTTTGCCACACAAAACGGAGCGACTATCGTGTGAAAGCATGGTTCACGAAGTGACTCGCTGCCTTGCGCGAGTATCTGCCCACGAAGAAGCGTGAAGCCTTGCAACGGATTGTTTACCGCGAAGAGCCACGAAGACGCACGAAGCCTTGCGGCAGATTTGTTTACAAGGAGGGCGCGGGGATGCTATACGATTTTATCCGCGAAGGGCCGCTAAGGGCCGCGAAGACCATGCGGATGACTTTAACGCGAAGGGCCCGTTGGGCCGCTAAGGGTCGCGAAGCCATACGGCGGTTATAAATTGGCGGGGCAATCGGGTGTACACATTACGCTTGCGTCAAATGCGAGTTGAAAGAGCAACAACTGGACTTTCAGCCCTCCCATTCCATCCCCACTCATACGGATGCTCGTTGAATAAAAAATGTGTTCTGTAACGTTTCGTGTGGGTAACCAATGATTTCCCAGAGCATTGCACTGATAGTCATTGCTGTCATATGATGCCGCAGGGCTTCGTGCTTCTTCGTGGCCCTTGGTGGTAAAGACTCTGCCGCAAGGCTTCGCGGCCCTTAGTGGCCCAATGGGCCCTTCGCGTTCAAAGTCATCCGCAGGGTCTTCGCGGCCCTTAGTGGCCCAATGGGGCTTCGCGTTCAAAGTCATCCGCATGGTCTTCGCGGCCCTTAGCGGCCCTTCGCGGATAAAACCGTATAGCATCCCCGAGACCACGCAGTAGGGAAGCAGCAGCTTCCCCACGTCCTCTTCGTGAATGATTCTGCCGCATGGCTTCGTGCATCTTTGTGGCCCTTGGTGGTAACCTCAAGTGAAGAATGATGTCCGATTTGACAGCCCACTCGAAACGTTATAGAGCCAAAAAATGCGAACAACAAACTAGGCACGCTGGTATATAGTTTAAAAGCAGAACAGCGCTGCTGCCCAAAGGCAACAACGCTGTTCATAAAGAATTCAATCCGTGGAATTAATACACGGGATTAGGAATATACCAGTTCTCGGTGTTGAGCAGGAGGTTGTAAAGACGGCCATCCTTCTCAGTCACATTCTCATAGGGCAAGAGATTGTAGGAACGGCGAGCAATCTTCCAAGCCAACCACTGAGTGCCGTAATTGGCACCGAAAGTGCTGTTGTTCTTGTGACGGGCAAAACGGATGAGGTCGGGCATACGGGTGCCTTCGAAAGCCATTTCCAATGCGCACTCATCAGCAATGAGCGTTTCCACTGCATTGATTTCGGCCTCGTTGGCTTCGTGCTCGTAGTCGGGAGTGGGAACTTCCACAATCTCATACTCGATGTCTTCGCCACCTTCGCCTTCCTGACCTTCTTCGCCTTCAGCCTTCACGGTTGTGTGCTTGCGAGAAAGCTTGCGGAGTGCGGACTGCACGTCGGAGTTGCTGCCATTGCCGGCACGCAACTCTTCGTCCTTGACACGACCAAGCACCGTCTTGTCGTAAGAGTAGAGAGAGTCCAAACGGCAGGAATTACCCGAACCAAACTCATGGATACCGATGTTCGTCCACCAGTTGCCCGAGAAGTCGAGGTACTCACTCTTCATCGGGTCATCCTCAATGCGACGGAGCTCGTTCACGTCGATATAATCGATGATGTTGGGTTGGTTGGTGAGGTTATGTGCCACATAGATGGTCTGACGATAGATCTGATTGCCAACAGTATCGTTTACAATAGAATCCTGCAATTGGGGAAGTTTGTCATAATCCAAGCCATTGCGAAGTACAGCGAAAGCCAAACGGGGATAGCCTGCACGGTTGATGGCTTCAGCATAGCGCAGATATACCTGACGCATACGGTAGAGGCCGCGGTAGAACTTGAAACCTACGTTGCTGGCATATACTACGCTTTCTCCAGGTGTCGAAGCGTCCTTTGTGATGAAACGTGCGCGGTCACCAGTCTTGGTAACAATCTCGGGAGTGGTACCATACATACGTGCATCACCTTGGCCTTCATAGTACTCCACCTCACTAATCTCATTATTGGAACTTGTTTTATATGCAGTGTAGTTCTGAGCCTTGGAAAGATTCAGATAAGCCTGTGAAGGACCAATCTGACGCGAACGAACATTGGGAGTCAGAATCAAACTACCGGTCGTTGTCGTAGTGGAAGTGGAAGTGCCATCATCCTTCTTGGTTTCTTCCGTGGTAGTGGTGTTGGTGGAATGCGGATCAAAACCGTAAATCTGGTCCACATTGGTCAACACGCGACCGAAACTGCTGTTGGAAGCAGAAGGAATGACCGTAATGTTTTCACCTGTGGGATAATTGGCAGCAACTCTACTAGTCCAATTGCCTGGAGAAGGCATATAAGACTTGTTTGCGCCCAAGCCCATTTCATAGAAACGAGCTGCATAGCTCTGAAAGCCCACACCGTTGCTATGTTCCATCTGGTTGCTGAGGTAACGATAATAGTACTTTGCGGCCTGCTTGTAGTCGTCCTTCGAATTACCACGGAGCAAATAGAGGTCACCCAAAATGATGTTGCTATAGAACAGAAGCTTGGAGCTGGCAATGGAACCAGCACCTGTGCTGAAGGTCTTGTAAGAAGGGTAACCACCATCTAACGGGTCTTCCTCGATACTGGCAGCAACTTGCAACTTCGGACCTAAGAGGTCAACCAGGTTGTCGGCAGTGGCCCAGGCCTCAGGGTTCTTCTCCCAACCAGTGTTGGCATTGTCAACAGGCTGAGTGATGAAGGGCACCTTGCCGTAAGTCTGCACCAGCTGAAGGTAAGCCCAAGCACGAATGGCTTCCACCTGAGCATATTCCTTACGCATGTAGCGAACGTTGTTCTTCTTGGCCATGGTGTCGACTTTGGCCAAATAGAAGTTGCACTGGTTTACTACCTTGTAGTAGGCAGCACGGTTCAAGAGTGAATTTTCACCGTTCACCATGTTGCTGCGGTCGTAAGTGGCAATGGCTGCAACAGAGTCGCTCGTGTAAAGCGTCGTGTCGGCCAAGTCGCTTCGAATGTCTCCGAGCAACTGGTTCTGCTCCACCATGTCCTGCACATTGCGCACAATACCCAAGTAGAAATAGAGTGTATCCTTTCCACTGAAGCCCGTGGCATAGCGATCCATATCCGGAGTCAGCATATCTTCGCAGGAAGTGGTGATAGAACCAAATCCCAGGAGGAAGATCAAGAGACTTAAAATAGAATGATGTTTCATTTTCGGAAATTCTTTTTGAATGCACCGAACCGGAAAGCCACATCTCATGATGTGCATCAGGAGGGGAATGGCCTCCCGGTTCCGCACAAGGACTTACAAGTTGATGGTTACACCAATGTTAAAGTTACGGCTCTGAGTCAGATAACCGGCATCGATGCCCTGATAGAGCACGCCGTTGCCGCAAGAGAACTCAGGATCTGTGCCCGTGTACTTGGTTACAGTGAACACATTGTTTGCCTCGCCCCAAACAGAAAGACCGAGCAACCAGCTGAGGTTGACAGGTACCTTGTAGGTGAGACGGACATTCTTGAGCTTGAGGTAAGAACCATCTTCAATCCAACGATCGGAGAAGCGCTCGTTGTTCACCCAAGAATCACTGGTGGGATCGCAGGCACGAGGCATGTCGGTCACCTGACCATCATAGCGCCAACGGTTCACGACAGCCGTAGTCTGGTTCCAGTTTGAATTGGCAGACTCAAGCTGCATGCGCTGGTAGTTGTAAACGTCGTTACCCAAAGAGTACTTGAAGTTTACATCCAACTTGAGGTGCTTCCACTCGAGGGTGGTGTAGATGTTACCATAGATGTCGGGGTTGGGGTCACCAATCACAACCATATCGGCTTCATTGATCCAACCGTCACCATTCTGATCGACGAAATGCACATCGCCAGCCTGGAAATTGCGGTAGGGCTGCTGGGCCAAACCTGTCGGATAACGGAGGTAACCATATTTGCCTGCTACCTTGGCATCGGCATCTGAAGCAAATACGCCAGAGGTCTTATAACCATAGAACAGGCCTGCTGCATGTCCGACAGCTGTCAGGATGTTGTTCTTGCCATAGATGGAAGAAGTATAGCCATCTACAACGTTGAGCGTTTCAGCTATGCGCTTGCCGTTGGCATCCAATTGGTAAGTCTTGATTTTGTTCAAGTCATTGGAGGGCAGCTTCGTGATCTTGTTCTGGTAGTGACCGATGGAGAAGCCTGCCTGCCAACGCCAATCGCGATGCTGAACAAGCATGGCATTCACATTGAAGTCAACACCCTGGTTCTCGAGCTCGCCATCGTTGCTCCACATGAAGGAGATACCGGTGATGTCGCTCACTGCCTTGCGGGTGAGCAGATCGGTGGTCTTGCTCTTGTAATACTCAACACCCAAATTCAAGCGGTTGTGGAGCATGCTTGTCTGCAAGCCCACATTGAAGCGGTGATTCGTTTCCCACTGAAGTTTGGGGTTCTGGATGTTGGAGAGTACCAATGCCGTTGCACGATCAAGGAACTTCGTGTTGGCAAAGTAGGTACGGGTGGCGTAGTAATCGATATTGTCGTTACCGCTCATCTCATATCCGGCAGTCAACTTCAAATAGTCAATGCCCGGAGCCTTGAACCACTTCTCATTGGAAATGACCCAACCAGCCTGCACGGAGGGGAAGAAGCCCCAAACCACACCGGCAATCTTGGCACCGCCGTCAGCTTCCTTACCGAAACGGGAAGAGGTTTCCATCGTGGTGGAAGCTTCGATGAAGTACTTCTGCTTGTAGTTGTAAGCGGCATTGAGATAGTAGGCCAGATTCTGCCACTTGTCGCTCGTGCCACTGTACTGCTTGTACTGCAGAGAGTAGTCCATGTTAGGCATCTTGTCCTGGTCGTTGTTGTAACCAGAAACGCTGCTGGCATTGTAGCTGTAGGAAGCCAAACGGAAGCCACCGAACACATTCACATCGTGGGCATGGAAAGCGCGATGCCAATCCACACGGAAGTCGTTGTAAAGGGTTGTTTCCTTACCGAACTGGGTACGCACAATGCTGGTCACACTGCCCAAGCCTTCCACATCCTTCGGAGCAGTACCTGCCTTGGGAAGGTAGTACTTCTCGTTGTTGCGGTTCATGATGTAGCTAAAGCGATCGGTGAGTGTGAGGTAACGGCCAATGGTATACTTAGGAGCAATGTTCAGATTGAACTGAGTCTGCTCCTGGTAGTTCTTGTTGTCACCCTGACCGTTCTGAAGCACCCAGTAAGGATTGACCAAGCCATCGTAGCCATACTCCGAAGCGAACATGAAGGGATTGTTGGAATCGGAATAATCCTTACCGGCATACACCTTGTCGCTATGCGTGAGCTGCAGGCTATGGTTGTCCTGATTGTACTTCACATAGTAAGCATAGGGACTGATGAAGGGAGTCTGAATCAAGCCCAACACATTGGGTGAGGAAATGTTACGAGTCGTATAGTCCTCGGCCCAACCATTGTCGCGCAGGTTGTAGGCGTTGCGTGCGTAGGCAATGTCGATGGCGGTCGTAAGATTCTTGAACAGAGACACATCGGTGTTGAAACGGATGTTCAAACGATTGAAGTCGTTTTTCTTGGCCGTGGCATCGCTCTTGGCATAACCGAGAGAGAGATTGTACATGGCCACATCATCACCACCTTCTACGCTCACCTTGTAGTTCTGAACGAAAGTGTCATGGTAGAGGTTCTTCTGCCAATCGGTGTCGTTGTGATAGAGGTTGTAGTAGAAGTAACTCGGGTCTTCGTTGAGGAACGGAATCTGCGTGGAGCTGCTGATTGTCTTGTTGTCGGGCAAGGTACCCAACACTTCAGTGAGGTAGCTGCGGTACTGGTTGGCATTCATCATCTTCGTCAACTCGGGTGTCTGCTGATAGCCACCATAAGCACGGAAGTTGATGTGGGTCACCAAACTCTTGCCACGACGGGTCTTGATTTCAATTACACCGTTCGAACCCTTGGCGCCATAAAGGGAGGTACCATTCTTGATGACATTGACAGAGGCAATGTCGTCGGGGTCAACGATGTTGAGCACATTGTTGATGAAACCATCGTGCAATGCGGTACGGTCGTACTGCATGTCGATCATCACGCCATCAATCACGACCAAAGGCTGTGCGTTGGAGTTGAGAGAGTTCAAACCATTGATGAACATGGCTGCGCCCTGAGCAGGCATGCCACCACGTGTGATGGTACGAACGGGACCGTTCAAACCCTTCTCGATCTCATCCTCAATGGTCAGTGCATTGGGGTCCTGAACCAGCATGGACTGGTTGTTGTTGAGAGCGGTGCCATCGTGGAAGAAATCGGAACGCATGTTGGAAACCAACACGGCATTCTGTCCTTCACTGCCCTTGATGGCAAGCTGTGCGGGGTTGTACTTGCTGTCGCGCATGTAGATGTAAAGCACATCCACAAACTCAGGCACCTTGACCGTGTATTCACCATTGTCATCGGTGATTGCGGAGAAGAGGCGATTGTTGAGGGCCTGAACAGTGACACCTGCCACAGGCTTATGGGTAGCTCCATCGATGATGCAACCTTTCACCTCCTTCATTTTATACTGAGGTGCAGCAGCATGCTTCTTAGCCGGGACTGCAGCTTTGCTCTCGTTGCCTGCTGCATCATCAGTGGTCTGTGCGGAAAGTACGCAAGAACCAGACAACATGAACAAGCAGACACCTGCACGAAGCGCTCCCTGCATCAAATGGATTCTTTTATTGTTATTCATTATTGCCAATTTTTGAGTTAACAAGAAGCTTATTCGCGAATAGGTTCGAGATAAATCTTACCCAAGCTGAGTCCGATGATCATGTCCTTATACTTCATGCCATTGATCATGGCACGCGTAAATTCGAACTTCAATACGGGGAAGCTTTCTACTCCTGTGGGAAGTCCGTAGTAGCACTTGTCAAAGGTGACTTTGTCGAAAAGCGTAACTGTCTGGATGCTATCCTGGTTGACCACGAATTCTCTGTTGCTACCGCCAGATACGGTTTTGTTCACATCATCGCTCACAACAGAGCAACGGAACTTGTTGTTCTCACGATCCACAACTTCCTCATGGGTGTCGGGATCATAATACTTAACAGCTGTGTTGATACGGTTCGGAAGAATCTGAGCTTTGATTCGATAGGAACCGCTGTTGACATTGCGGAGAGGGATAAACACTTTCATCTGGCCGCTGGCCTGGAAGAAACGGTAGGTGTCATCCTCCACCTCACCCACGATGTGGTCGGTGGTGTCACGATTCACACCTTCAGTCAGCACAATCGGAGAACCACCCGTGACAACCACTTGCGTGGTGTAACCCACTGCGTTCGAATAAGCCAAATTGTACTGAATCTTTGACTGGAACGAATAAGCGGGGTCTATCGTGTAATCATCAAATGAAAGGATGTAACCGTTGGAAGCCTTGATGACATTGGCACCAGCAAACATCGGATTCACAGAACCCGGTTTCGGATTGTAATAATACAGATAATTGGTGGTGCGCAAAGAATCGGCAGTCATCACATAATTTACGATTCCGGCAGAATCAGAACGAGAGAAATTCCCTTTGAAATAACCGGGGGAGAAATACATGGATGAAAGCAAAGCCATCTTCGTCTGATAATCGGTCAGAGAGTCAGCATTCAAGGAATAGTTAGTGGAGAACACGTTGGCACTTTCCTTGTTGTAGCTGGTCTTATAAGTGCGACCGTACTTGAAGTAAGCACCTACGGTTTTCAAAGCCTGGTCCCAGCACTTGTCGGAGGGAGCCAATGCTACATAAAGACTGTCCTCATTCTTGATGGATGCTTGCGAGTTAGAGAGCAAAGTGTTGCTGTTGATCCATACGGAGTCAACGTAAACCATTTCACCATTCTCATTCATGGCACCAGCAATACTCAGTTCGGGACTAAAGGTGTCCTGATCAACCAAAGAATCACTCAAAGATGCATAAATGCCAGTATAGTTTCCGTTCGACTTGAAATAGTCAAACACGTTGTAGGCAAAAGGAGAACGGCCCTCAATCACGTGCATGGTTCCGTTAGAAGAAGGAACATTGCGATACTGGGCATTGACTGCGATGCCATTGAACGTTCCAGCAGCAGCATTGTACTCCGTAAGCTTGGCATTGAGCAAGCGAACATCCTGAAGGCCGGAATTGGACTCATAATTGAAACGAGCCAAATGGTTCTGCACGAACTGCTGACCTACCATGAACTCCAACTTGGCTGCCTCTACGGCTTTGCCGTGTGCACGGAGGGAATCCACCTCGTCCAACTGCTCGAGAACGGACTTGGCATTGTAGGTTCCATTGAGAGGAGCCCAAAAAGTAAATGTCTGGGCCTGATTGAGCAATTCGGCATAGTTCTGAGCGACATTCTTGTCAGTTTCCTTGCGGTAAACCTTCACACGCTTCAGGATCATGGCCAAAGAGTCAAGCTGCGGATTGGCCTCGATGTTTTGCCAAATCGTATTTGCAGCCGATTCCTGAGCCGGTCGGATGTCGAAATGGTCATCTGAACAGGCGGCAGCCCCGAGGAGCAATGATGCTCCCAGGACGCCACCCATGACCTTATTGAAAGATTTCATTGTCATGATGGAATTTGTTATCGAATTCTTTGTCTTACCAGATGTCCTCAGGTTCCACTGCATTTACAATCGAAACCGGCACAAATTCAAAATAGTCAAGCATGAACTGTTTGTTGGATGCTTCTACTGCAGACTTGAAACGCAGATAGTAGGACTTACCCGGCTCCATATACTGCGTGGTGAGGATACGGCGCAAAGCAGGACTGTTCGGCGTGGCATTACGAGTGGTAATCAAACCCTTCGAACCATCCACGGTGAAGTAGTTCGGGCTCTTCATGTAACTCTGGTTGCGGAGGTTGCGGTCGTTTTCACGAATGGAAGCTTCACTCAAGCCACTGTCGTCAACCCAAGGGCTACCCGGAATCATGCTTACAGACTCACGCTGGTCAATCGGCAAGCCAATCGGAGAAGTACGGTCAGGTGAATCGCCGAAATAAACCTGGAACATGCTTCGCTGGTCGTTCAAAGATGCACCCATACGGATTTCGTAGCTTCCTGCCTTAGGCACGGGGGGCAACTTCAACACGAAGTCGAAACGACCGGTAAGCAGGAATTCATCGCCCTGGAAGTCCTTCCATGATCCCTTGTTGTCGCAAAGACCATCCTGCAGATAGTAGATCTCGGTGCTTGTGCTGACATTGGAAATGTTGGCGAAATAGTCATTGGGGAAATAAGCGATCTTCTTGCCACGGCAGTCCTGCGACTGGAGTTCGTAAAGAATGGTCGTGGCATCGATACGCATACGTTCCGAAGCCAGAAGGGTACGAGTCTCGTCGTTGTAGACCATCACATGCTCGATGGGATAGTAGAAACCATTCAAAGCATTGTTGTCGTAAGTCACACCGCTCAAATCGTTGATCGGATGAATGAGCAAGTTGATACCGGTCTGACCGGGTTTGGTTTCAACCGCAGATCTTTCCTCATAGGTGCCCTTGATGCCGTCGTCGTAAGTAGAGATACGGTTCAAGTAGAAGGGATAATCACCGGTCGGAAGCTGAGTAACCTTCAAAAGACCGCGATTGGGGCCCATCGTAGCGTAGTAGTCCCACACATTGACTGAATAACCACGAGCCACAGGAGCATCGAGGTTTACCATGTCGTAGTTATACTCGTTGAAGTGGTGAACGAATTCATCGATGGCCATGCCGCCATAAAGGAGATGATAGGCCACGAAACGGTTGACGGGGTTGGAAGTGGCCTTCATGTTGGTGAGATCCACAGCCGTGTGCGTGTCATCCTCCGATTCGGGGAAATTCTCCTTACACTTGCTGACAATCACATCTTCAATGGCCTGCCAGTTGGTGATGTCGCCTTCGCCATCCACTTCGGGAGCGGGGCAACCCCAATCGTTGATGAAAGCGTCATCCACTTCCATAAAGGCGGTATAGGCCACATTGCGCTTCTCCATATAGGGGAAGTTGGTGTTTACGAAACGCTTGGTGCTACCGGCATCATTGATGTGCTCGGTTTCGTAAGCTTCTTCCTGCGACGTTTTCACAGACAGAGAATCTGCCCAACCAGTGAGTGCAAGCAGACGGCCCATAATGCGCATGTTGCCAGCCTTCTGAACAAGCTCTGCCACAGAATTGGTGGAGGGTGAAATCACATGATCCACCACATGCAGATAACCGTTGGACACTTCATGATTGGTTTCGATACACTTGGCATCGCCATTGATCACGAAAGCCTGATCCACTGAATCCTGGGTGCAGGAGAGACGACGATCGCGCAAGTTAGAAGTGCTGAAAGTGTTACCGCCGATGGGGAAGTCAGCAGACTCATAGGCATTGCTCGTACCGTTGTCGATGATACAGTTCAAAGCAATCTGCTGCTTCTGCTCTTCGGTGAGCGAAGAAAGATCTGTCGTTCCGTTGAGCTGCTGAACATAAGCACGAACAGCATCATTGTTGGGAGCAAACACCGTGTAGTTGCCACGGGCAGCAAGCACACTGGACAAGGTAGAGGCATTAGATGCCTTACCGAGTTTCACTTGCTCGAAGAGGGACTTTATGTCAGACAGGTTAGGATCGTCTGAAATATAGTCCATCATCGTTTTTTGCGTTTTGATGGCGTAAGCATCCTCGCTGATGTCTTCCTTACAGCTTGTCATGCCCAAGGGGGCACACAGAAGGAGCAAGGAACCGAAGGCTACTGCCAAACGTCCTTTGTTAAACTTATTCGTATTCATAGCCTTACATCATTTTTTAGTGTAACGATCCCAAACAGGGTTCTGAACAAGATGACCACCAGTTTCAGCACCGTTCACCTTGATTTCCTCACTATATACAGGATTGTAGAATGAATAGAGCTGGGTGAGGCGGGCTTTCACACTGTTCTTCAGTGTAATAAAGTCTGTCAAAGTGGCCTTCGGGTCATTGGATGCTTCCACCTGGCGCACGATGTCGAACCAACGTTTGCCTTCGCCGAAGAACTCACGCTGACGCTCGTGATAAACCAGTGCCAACAGATTGCTCTGCGAGAAAGTGGGTTTGTACGTTTTCACGTAATTGGAATTGGCATCGGTCGAAAGCTTGTCAACACGATAAGAGAGCAAATACTCACGATTGCCGGTGCATGTACTTGCTTCAGCATCGTCATGACCGACCAAACCGGGATTGTTGCGTTTGAAGATCTGGTTTGTCAACTGATAGCCTTCCTCCAAATCCGTAGGCGAAGGTGAGCTGCAACGGGCGATGGCTTCAGCCTTGATCAGCATGACATCTGTCAAACGATAAACGGGCCAGCCACAATTGTTTATGTTTCTCCAACTGTAAATTGAAGTTGACATGTCGGAAACATTGGCCAACTCTTCCGTCACATCCTCCTTGTTGGGAATTTCCACGCTGGATGTAAGGAACTTGGCAACAGGCTTGCGGCTCTCCTTGGAGAAATAATTCAAGCTTTCAAGCAAACGGTAATCAGTCTTTCCAAAACCAACCGCTGGATCGGAATTGGCAGCACCTGAATACATTACATTGGCAGCGGCCATATATCCTGCACCATATACACCATTAGTCAGACCACTTAAATATGTGTTGAAAGTGGTATTAAAGGAAGTAGTACCGTCATACTGAACCTCAAAAAGGCTTTCAGTAGAATTACCGCTGCCAAAGATGCGAGAGTAAACGCGGTCGGATACGCCGGTAGTACCAAACACCTCAGGGTGCAGAATCAAAGGATAGGGCTGTTCCTTCTCTTCCTTTGAAGGGTTGATGGCAGTCTGCAAATCCTTGTCGTAATCTTTCTTGAGGTCGTTGATGACATAATCCGCATGCTCAATGGCCTTCTTGAAGCACGACTCAGCCAAATTATCGGTGTAGGAAGCGTTGATCTTTGTACCATTAGCAGTGGTGTAAGTCACACTGTCGGTGCCTTCGTTCAATGCGATATCAGAAAAATTCACGCGACCATGGTTGGTCTTGTTCATGAAGTTCTTGAGCATGCAGGCACGCCAAAGATACATGTCAGCCAAAAGTGCATGAGCCGAACGCTTGGTGAAACGGCCCTTGTTGTCAATGGTCGGACCATAGTTCGTAGGCGCCTTGTCAGCTACAGCTTCCACGTCTTCGATGAGCTGGCCCATGATGGCCACACCAGGCTGCTGAGCAGGGAGGTCGTTGCGAGCCTCCTTGTCAGAACGGATGGACTTCGTGATATACGGCACATCACGGAAGGCGCGTACCAAATAGAAATAGTAGAGCGCACGGAGGGAAGTAACCTCTGCCTGATAAGGAGTCCAATCGGAACGGGAGAAACCAGGATCGACTTCCTGACCAGGAGTGGTCATCTTATCACCTTGCTCCAAAATCAAATTGCAGTAATTGATGCCCTTATAGAAAGCGCCCCAATCGAACATGCCGTTGCTGGGCTGAAGGACACCATCCTTAACATAAGTGATGCCCGTTTGGGCCATATCATTCTGCTCCAAATTGTCAGAACGGATTTCGCCCCAATATAAGATGCGCGAAGTAACGTTACCGCTACTCAATTGATTATAAGCACCTGCTCGAACACCCTCCAAGTCAGACTTGTCCTGCCAGAAGGATTCTTCGGGAAGCTGATTGGTAGGAAGTACCGTGAGGAAATCATCGCAAGATGCGAGTGCTCCACTCATCAGAACCATGCTACCGGCCAGCAGGAGTTTCGTATATATTCTCTTAGTTTTCATGAGATGAAGAAATTGAAAGTTGGATGAATAGGAATGTAGAAGAAAAGGTTGAAACGCTCGAGACAAGGGCTTCGGCCCTTTCTCCTACATCAGTCTATCCTCATTTGCTTAGAAACCAAAGTTCAAGCTGAAGGTGAACGAACGAGAACGCGGAGTCTGAGAATTATCCACACAAGGATTCATGCCAGACGAAGAGTGCTCGGGATCCACACCAGAATATTTGGTCCAGAAGATCAAGTTGTTGCCAGAAGCAGAAAGGCGGAGCGAGCTCAAACCATAACGCTTCAGCTTTTCGGGCTTGAAGTTGTAAGACAGCTGGAAATACTGGAAACGGAGGAAGTCACCCGGCTCAACATAACGGTCACTCATCAGAGAATTGTAAGTAGCTGTTACGGCACTGGCCATAGCGCGCGGAATCTGCGTGTCCTGACCATTCTTGCGCCAACGGTGATTTACTGCAGCACTCTGGTTCTTGTTGGTCGACATACCCTCGGCATACATACGTGCCAGATTGATGATCTTGTTACCGATACGGAAATTGAAGGAAGTCTTCAACTGCCACTGACCATAAACGAAGTCAACACCGAAACCACCGTTAACCTTCGGGTTGGAAGTACCGAGGTAAACGATATCCAATTCATCGATCTGACCATCGTGATTGATATCCTCATAAATGGCATCACCACCATCGAACTCATAGTTTACGCCACCATAATTGAACATCATGCGAAGCGGGTTGCCGCTCTTGTCGTAAACCACATTGCCATTGGCGTCAAACACAACGGGAGTAGACTTGCGCAGTTTCGTGTTCGTCGTACCTGCAGCCGTGTTAGGCGTGCCATCCTCGTTGTACCACTGGTTCTTTTCAGGATTCGTGAAGTAACCGTTGTGGTCGTAGTCATAGGCATAAACGCCTTTGTAACGGAAACCATAGATACCACCGAGTGCATTACCAATCTGCACACGCTTCATGTAGCTGTAGTTAGCTTTCTCGTAATCGTAGTCTGCATTGTTGGCAGCGAGCACGGAAGCATCCATGCGGGTCACGGTGTTGATGTTCTGTGCCACATTGCCACGAAGCACCATGTGGAACTTTCCAATCTTGAAGATAGGACGAGTGTTGGCATAGAGTTCCCAACCTTCATTCTTCATGTCACCCACATTTGCCCAAGACAAAGAGGAATAACCGGTAGAAGAAGGAATACGTACACCGGCGTTGAGCAAGTCGCTCGTCTTGCGGTTGTAGATGTTCAGATTGGTCTGGATCAAACCGTCGAAGATGTCCAAATAGAAACCAAGGTTCCAAGACTTGGTCTTCTCCCAACGAATCTCGTCGAGACGAAGGTCGGTAGGATACATCACCTGAGTACCATTATAGGAAGCACCGTTACGGTTGTACTTGTTGTACATCAAACCTTCGCTTCCGGGCACGTTACCATTGATACCCCAACCCGGAGCAAATGCCAACATACTGATGTACTTCTTCAAGGGCTTGAAGAACTTCTCATCGCTGATGTTCCAACGGCCGGAAATACCGGGGAAGAAGCCCCACTTGTTACCGGAACCGAAGCGTGTGCTACCATCAGCACGGAGCGTGAAGTCGAAAACATAGCGAGAGCCAAAGGCATAGTGGAAAGATCCCAAAGCTGCCATGTTGTGTCCCTTGCCGGTGCTGGTGCCGGTGCCGCGGAGATAGCCTTCAACGGTAGGATCGCTGATGCCGCCACCAATACCTGACGAAGACATGTTCTGGCTGGTATTGTTGGAAGTTGTCATTTCCCAACGGGCCAGCACCTGAAGTGCATGCTCGGGATTGGCGAAATGGGGAGCGAAGGTGAACTCATGACGTGTGGTGAAAGAGAGGTTCTTGAACTCATAGTTAGAGGTGAGGTCAATACCACCATGCACGTCCCAAGAACTGGAAGTCAATGAAGAAGGTTTGTAGGAATCAGTCGTTTCGGTATAGGCATTGAGATAAACCTCACCACGGTAGTCCAAACGAGTTTCTTCGTCATCCTTGCCCAAGAGCTTGTAAGTCAACTGGAACTGCGGCTGAATGGTGTAAGAAGACTGGTGATTCCATGCTTCATTGGCAATGGCAACCGGGTTACCATTGTCTACCATATCACTCAAATATTTTGAAGTCAGGTTGCTTGAAGGACTAACCAAGCCTTCTGCACCAGCTGCGGGCGGCATGATGAAATACTGTCCCGTGTTGTAACCTTCCTGAAGACCATTACCCAAATTGCGTGCTTCGTAGCGGTAAACCGACATGTTCGGCATGGCGTTATAGCCGTTTGAAAGCAAATAGGTATTGTAGTTCTTCTGGTTCTTCGTGTAAGTCAAAGCGAAGTTTGAGGAGAACTTGATGCGGTCGCTCACCCAATAGTCCAAAGCCAAACGGGTGGTCAAACGGTCAAGAGCCTGCTTGATGATGGTACCCGTTTCGTGGTCATAAGTACCTGACACACGGAACATAGCCTTTTCACCACCACCTGAGATAGACACACCATAGTTGTGAGACTGACCGAACTGAGTGAGTTCCTTGATCCAATCCGTATTCTTGTTGTAGTTATAGTAGTAAGAAGGATGGGTGTCCTTCAGATACATAATCTCGGCGATACTAGCCTTGTCATCAGAAATTTTCTGGGGATTGCTATAGGCTTCCTTCAACATCATGGTGTAGCCGTCACCATCGAGCATCTTCATGCCTTCGGGCTGCCAAGAACCAGAGAAACGGTAGCTGAAGTTGACGCGCGTCTTACCGCGAGCACCACGACGGGTCGTGATCTCGATCACACCATTGGAACCACGAGAACCCCAAATGGCAGTAGCGGCAGCATCCTTCAACACCTTGATGTTCTGGATATCTTCGGGAGCAACCTGAAGAAGCGTAGCAAACTGCTCTTCATTCTCCATGTTGTCGAGATCAAGTTCGTCGGTGTTGTAGTCATCCAAAATGTTGCCATCCACCACAATCAGCGGTTCCTGGCTACCATTGATGGAGGACACACCACGCAGACGCATGCTCGTACCAGAACCGAGGTTACCGGAATTGGCCACAATGTCCAAACCAGCAATCTGTCCCTGAAGTGCATCGGCAGCAGTCTCGAAGGAAAGACCAGCCATCTGGTCCATGTCCAAAGTCTGCTGGGCCGTAGAAATTTCACGTTCAGGAATCACCAGACCGTTGGAGCGCTGCTTACGCGTAACGGTCACGCTGGCTTCCTTGAAAGTATTCTTGTCGTGAAGCTCGATGTTGAACTTCGTTTGGGCACCAATCTGCACGATGGCAGTCTGGTAGCCAATGTAAGAAACGCGAAGACGGTTGGCAGGATTCTTGATCACCATGGAGAAGTTACCGTTGGCATCTGTCTGTGCTGCAGTAACGTTACGGTTGTTCTTATCTTGCTCAACTACGTACGCCATCACGATTCCGCCGTCCTGCTTACTCCAGACACGGCCGGAAATGCGCTTCTGTGCATAGGAAAGGGAACAGCAGAAGCACAGTGCAAGCGTCAATAGAAACTTGATGTTATTCATAATTGTAGTTTTTAATTCTGTAATCTGTACTTCTTAGCAAATGCCTTGGCCTTGGCAGGAGTTTTCCAAGCATCTGCAAAGCTGTTCTTTACTTCGTTGCCGAAGAGGAGGTAGTTGTCGCCAATGGAATGAAGCGTCACATAAGAGGAGTTGGTAATGGTGCGGGCCGTAGTGGCCACAGCATCCAACTCGAAGTCACGTGCGCAAAGATTGCGAAGAGCAGCAACCTGGGCATGATGTCCTGTAGCATCGGTCAAATCAATGTTGCCAGGAGTCTGTGCCACTGTGAGTTTGATGAAGCCGCCATTCGAATCGGCACAAGCCGACTGACATACGGTCGTTTCATTGCAATTGTCAACAAAGAGAGAATTGTCGGCGAAGTGATACTTCAGGAAGTTCACCAAAGTAACCACCATGGCCTGAGCCTTCACCTTAGCTACAGAATCAAGCTTGTCGTTAGTTGTGTTTTCGTCAACATACTGCTGAATGCTTGCCACGGTGGGAAGACCATTGTCAATGGCACGCTGCATGGCCTCGTTGTTAGGCACATACACCGAATAGCGGTAAGCGTTGAAGAATCGAACCAGCTTCTTGTTGGTAGCAGTCAAACGAGCACCGGGGTTATCGGAAGAAGATGCTGCATTATCGGCGAAGATGAAGTACTTGTTGCGTTCCTTGCGCCAATCACCTGTGGTCTTCATGTCATCAGTGTGGAACAATGTAGTCAGCAAGGTGTTACCTGCGTTGCTGCTCAAGTCGGTGCAAAGTTCGAAGAACTTGGAGAACTCTTCGTGGTTCTGCATGACACCATACACTGTGTTGGTAGAAGCCTGAAGCGGACGGTCAATGTAGTAAGTCTTACCATTACCATAGGAATTCGTCTCACGGCTCATGTCATAAGACTTGGTCACCTTGGGAGTGAAGTCGTTGGCTGGAACAGCATCGCTATTCAGATCCATCTGCATACCGCCTTCCACTTCCATATTCACGCCAGAAGCATCACCCTTGCTCTTTACAAAAACAGGTGCGCCATTACGAGAGAGGTAGTAGCTGCGAGCGCCTTTCACACCAAGTGCATCGTCGTTGTCATGAACCAAAATGTGGTGGTCAATCATTTCGCAGAGCATGAATTTCTTACTCTTTGCCCAGTTGCTGCCCAGATCTTCGTTGGCCAAAGACTGATAACCGCTCTTGGGACGAGAGCCTGTAGGATTCAGGGGAGCATCGAAGTCATAGGAATAACCTTGAGCCTTCACTGCAAGATACTTACCGGCTGTGGCAGTTACGGTAGCCGGCTCGAAAGTCCAGTAAGCATACTTTGCTTTCACACCTGTATTGGACACACTCACGGGATCCACATAACCGAAGTTCTTCAAGCCATCGTCGGTAGGAACGAAGAATGAGAAGCTGGACTGCATGGCCAAGAGGTAAGTGCTGTAGAACTTACGGAGCGGTGCACTCTGATACTTGTCGGTGGTGTAAGCATCATCGGCATGGAGCACGGTGTTGACCACCTGCGTGTTCTTGTCGTAGAGCACAGGAGCCATTACAGAAGCATAGGTAGCAGGGCTCACCACTTCATTCATGACATACACCACACCGTTGTTTGCCAAAAGAACCTTGTTAAACAATTTCTTGTAATCCTCAACATTGCCATACTGCGAAGCACTGAACATAGGATCCTGCGCGTCGTTCATGATGGTGAGGTATTTGCTCGGCACGCTCTCATTGAAGGACTCCTTCATGAGGTTCTTGATCAAAGGCTGAATCACGTTGAGAGGAATCTGGTAGAGGTTGTGCTCCAGATTCGCTTCATTGTTCTCCATATCGCCATAGCGTTCGATAAGCACCTTACCGCCGCCTTCGGTGAAATACTTGATCATGGCAGCGTCAGAAGGAACGAACATGGCAGCCATGTCCTGTTCTGAAGTAGACTGGTTGACCGTATACTGGTTCCATCCCGGATCGAAAGGCAAGAACGGGAAGTCATTCAAAGACTCCTTGTTCGGACCTTGTGTGAGCGTCATGGAGGAACGCTCGGCAATGTAAATTTTCTTGAAGACTGAGTCAGCAGTGATGTCGTTCAGTAACTTGTAGTTGGTGGTCAAGGAACGATCGAAGTAAGGTGCACTGAAACGGTCAAGCATCATGCTGAAGTAATTTGTCTGACCGTTGGTACGAATCACTTCTGCCATGTTCGACGGAGTGACAAGCACCTTGTTGAGTACGTTGAAATAACCGTTCAAGCAGGTGACGTCTTGCTCCTTGACACGTGCGTCATACACGTAGCTGCGGTTGCCGGAGTTCTCTTCATCCGTCCACTTTTCGTTTGGATCGTTATCCAGATTGAGGATAAAGGAGATGTCGGAATGCTTGATTTTCTTTTCGTTCATCTGGGCTTCCAGGAAGTGGGTCAGCAGGGGATTGGTGCCATCCAAAGCCATGTAAATGCCACCGGCCGCCTGGTTGCGGTATTTATCCCAGAAGCGGAAGTCCTGATTAATGCGTTTGCCGTTTTCGTCCAACTGTCCCATATTCTGATTATTGGGAAGTTTCTCCCAAGGCCAGTAGGGAATGGAGTCAGTTGCTGCGCTTGCAGAGGTGCGGCGTAGACAAAGGTTCTTGACAGGTCCCTGAATGGTGGTCAATTTTTCCAGCACATAGGCATTGTTGATCATTGACCCATTGAAAAGCACGCGTTTCTGGTTGGTAGACAACTTCGCATAGGAATCGTCGAGACTGACGAAATTAGGATCAATAGACTTGAAATAGGCAGTGTAAGCACTGTCATCGGCCACAAAGAGCGTCTTGCTACCTGTCTTGGCAAGCACGTCTGTTTGGCCCAAGTCATCAATCAACCGAATGACGGTTGTGAAGTTGTGCCGACTTTTCAGTTCGTCGTAAATACTCTCGCCCAAGAAACTCGGCTTCGTGTCAGGAAGGTCGTAATCGTCTGAGCAAGAATACGTAACGCCGCATGTCGAGAGCAAACACACCGCACCAAGCAGTGATTTACCCATTCTGCAAAAACGGTTATTCATACGCATTTATCGATTATAAATATTGTTTTTTGTTTGATTCTATTGAAAGGTACTGTTGTCATCCAAGGCGGTTAGCATAGCCTATACACTACAAGCAGTGCTGCAAATTTAATAGTTTTTTTACGAGGCTGCATATAAAACCTATGGTTGATTTCTGCCGATTAAGAATTATTAATAATCACAAGGCGACCAAATGTTAAATCGGAGAGGAAGCCGAGAATACCCTAAACAAAGGTCGTGAATCTACAAATGTCAGCGAAGAATGCATCAAAAGTGCAAAACAGACATTCATTTCTGCATAATTCGGCCAAAGCGCAAAAAAATATTTTGCAAAGTGAACAGAACAGTTCTTGTATGCCTTATATCTGCCCCGACAAAGCACGAAGTTCTCCATCAGAAGTCGACAGTGGAAGCACAGTTACCTCGGTCATGAAAGGGACCTGCAGCATAATGAGAGTGCCCGAATGCCTATTCACCGGAAATTCACCAAAGGCCGTCAACAATGGGTCTACACACGGCAACCTTGGAAAGTGCCTCTCTGATGCAACTCCTTCACCACCCTATGTTGCACCACATCGGGCTTTACATTCCAACGAGGAGCCAACAGGGCCGACGAGGGGGATTCGGAAACAAATCGCTCTAACGCAATGTTTGAAGGCAAATACTCCAAAAACGTGGCCACATCCTGCACATAGCGATCACAGGAATACAAATGGAATGCAGCAGGGGCAGCATGGTACATTCGAGCGAAAGTTGAGCCTTTCACAATCTGCAGCTGATGCAATTTCACGACATCAACGGGTAATCCAGCCAAACGGCGTGCACTCGAAATGACCGAATCGCATTTCTCACCCGGCAAACTCAATATCAAGTGTACACATGAGGGGATGTTCCTTTCAGCCAAACGAAGCAAGGCTTCCTCCGAAACAACGCTGGAATGTCCACGTCCTATGCTGGCCAACACTTGATCATCAAAAGTTTCTACGCCTATTTCCACCAACACGAAGCAGCGCAGAGCCAGCTCGGCAAGAAAAGACAGATGTTCCGCCAACAAGCAATCAGGACGGGTGGACACCACAATCCCCTTTACAGCAGGAACAGAAAGGGCCTCCAGGCAACTTTTCTGAAACAGTGTAAAATCGCCGTAGGTACTAGTGCCGGACTGGAAATAGGCCAAATAGGCCACACTATTCATCCCGCAAGCCTTTCGAGAGAAGAAAGCCTTTCCTTTCTCCAATTGCATCTGAATGGAGTCATTCCTGTCATAATAAGCCGGAACGAAACTCACGCCATTGCAAAAGGCACACCCACGCTTGCCGAGCGTTCCGTCACGCACAGGACAAGTTGTTCCCAGCTGCAAGGGTATCTTTTGCACTTTCTCTGCGAAATACCGTCGGAGGAATGTGCTGTATGGTGTATAGGGCAATGGAGTTGACATAAGATAGCGATTGGTTTCCTGATTATCGATTGTCAATGAGGGTCTGCTAACGGTTCACCGCATCGGCAACGCAAAATTAAGAAACAAACCCGTAAAAACAAATTCGATAGAGGTCAAACTGCACTCTCATACCTGGATGAACCGTCGAATGAAGCCAAAGCGACCAGAACACGACACACACTTTGTCAACTTCTATTACCCTGACACAAACATTTCGATCTAATATTCAATGCCTTAAAGAAGGCAAGCCATGATTTCAACAGGTCTATTATTCAACGGAAAATATTTTCGTGCACACACGGTGAAAATAACCACACCACGCAAGACGTAAAACAAATGGATAAGCCCCACCCATGAAGAGGAAAAAAGAAGGAAACATTGGCCATCAAAAAAAATAATGGTATCTTTGCATAAGATAGGCGACGGTTCGGCATAACGTTCAAGCAAGCTTGACGTTCTGCTCTCACCTTGCACTATCTTTGCCCAAGATAGGCGGCGGATAGGAGAATCGCTCAAGCCAAACTTGCAGTTCTTCTCACACCTAGCACTATCTTCAACACCATCTGAAAGAACAATATTCACTAAATCCTCAAAAGCCTATTGATCCAAACTCTACGCTCGAATAAAAATATAAGTAGATATGGAACAGAAGAATTGGAAAACCGACGACCAGTTGGTTTCTGAATTCATGACTGGCAACGAGCAGGCTTTTGACGAACTTCTCAAGCGCTATCAGGA
The DNA here is from genome assembly GCA_036802405.1 of Alloprevotella sp. Taxonomy (GTDB): domain Bacteria; phylum Bacteroidota; class Bacteroidia; order Bacteroidales; family Bacteroidaceae; genus Alloprevotella. The sequence goes on along the minus strand of DAIRWG010000009.1, from coordinate 7,193 downwards.
AAAGCTTTATAGCTACCTTCAATTTACGGTACGAAATGACGATATGGCGGACGACCTCTTTCAAGAGACGTTTGTCAAAGCCATTGTGCAGATACGACAGGGCAAATACGTGCACAACGGAAAGTTCGGCGCTTGGCTCACGCGCATTGCCCACAACCTGCTGATTGACGTGTTCCGCAACGAAAAAGTGGAAAACTACGTATACGAAGACGAAGCCGAAAACGCTTGGACCGAGAGCGCCATTTCCATGGACGGCAGTCGCGAGAACGAACTTTCAAACGAACAAGTGCTGAACGATGTGCGCAACATGATGGGACATTTGCCACAAAACCAACGTGAAGTGGTTTATATGCGCTTCTACCAAGACATGAGTTTCAAGGAGATTGCAGAAACAACAGGCGTCAGCATCAACACTTCGTTAGGCCGCATGAGGTATGCCATTTTGAATCTGAGGAAGATGGCAGCGGAACACCACATATCCCTGGCCATGCATTGACGGCTGAATGCCTCTTCTGAAACTTCAAAAAACAATCGGAAAAAAGCCGCATTCCCATGCCGTGGAGCACAATAAAAGCTCGCGCCATCCGTTCATAGAGCATAAGAAATCCCAACAAATGCCTATGAACAATTCTACTTCCCTCAGAAACCATCCGAAAAAAGAAACACTGCGGTTCATCCAATCTTTTGCCAAGTTTTTCACCCCTGGCATCATCAGCGAAGACAAGGCACGCCTATTGGCCTCTATACAAAAAATGACGCCCGAAGCCGAATGCTGACTCTCTCTGACACCATGCACCGAATGCATGTCGGACAAGCCAGAAGCCAAGGAATTTCCGAGAAAAACGGGCAGTTTTGATCTTCACGCACAAAAAATCCGTAACTTTGCAAAGTCTGAGACGCGCCATTGCACTCGATGCACGCGTTTCAGGCTTTTGTCGTCTTTCAGGAAAGACTTGCAGTGAGAAATTCTTAA
>DAIRWG010000009.1:0-6120 GCA_036802405.1 Alloprevotella sp. | reverse complement strand
CGCGTTTCAGGCTTTTGTCGTCTTTCAGGAAAGACTTGCAGTGAGAAATTCTTAACACACCTATATCAATGAAAAAGATATTGCTTCTAGGTTCTGGCGAACTCGGCAAGGAATTCACCATTGCCTGCCAACGCTTGGGCCAGCACGTGATTGCCTGCGATGCCTATGCCGGTGCCCCGGCCATGCAAGTGGCTGATGAATGCGAAGTTTTTTCCATGCTCGATGGTGATGCACTGGAACGTGCCGTAGAAAAGCACCACCCCGACCTCATCGTGCCCGAAATCGAAGCCATCCGCACCGAACGCCTCTACGAGTTCGAACAAGAAGGCATCAAAGTGGTTCCCTCCGCCCGTGCCGTCAACTACACGATGAACCGAAAAGCCATCCGCGATTTGGCAGCCAAGGAATTGGGGCTGAAAACCGCCAAATACTTCTATGCCAACTCCTACGACGAGCTCAAGGCGCATGCTGAAATTATAGGTTTCCCCTGCGTGGTCAAGCCCTTGATGTCGTCGTCGGGCAAAGGACAGTCACTGGTGAAAGACGAAAGCGAATTGGCACATGCCTGGCAATATGCCATGGAGGGTAGCCGAGGCGACATCCACGAAGTGATCATCGAGGAATTCATCCACTTCGACTGCGAAATCACGCTGCTCACCGTCACCCAAGAAAACGGCCCCACCCTTTTCTGCGCCCCGATCAGCCATGTGCAGAAGAGCGGTGACTTCCGCGAGAGTTTCCAACCCGCCCACATTGCTCCAGAACATCTGGAAGAAGCCCAAAGAATGGCAGAGAAAGTGACCAAAGCCTTGACAGGCGCGGGCATTTGGGGCGTGGAATTCTTCCTGAGCCACAAAGACGGCGTTTACTTCAGCGAACTATCTCCGCGTCCGCACGACACAGGCATGGTGACACTGGCCGGCACACAAAACTTCAACGAATTCGAACTGCATGCACGCGCTGTGCTCGGCCTCCCCATCCCCTGCATCAAACAAATGCGTATGGGAGCAGCTGCCGTGATTCTCTCCCCCATCGCCAGCGAAGAGCAGCCCAACTATCGCGGCATTGAAAAAACCTGCGAAGAAGATGCCGACATCCGCATTTTCGGCAAGCCCACCACACGTGTCAACCGCAGAATGGGCATCGTGGTGTGCAACGGGCCGCTGGATGGCGACCTGAATGCGCTTCGCGATAAAGCCAAGCGCTTGGCATCCTACGTGGAAGTGTACTAAATGCTCTCCCGCCCTTCTCTTGAAGCTACACGAAATCGGGTGCTTGGAAAACAGACAGGTTGTTTTCCAAGCACCCGATTTTCATTTTGTGACCAGTTCCAAGCGACATTAAAGATATTTCGCCAAGAAGCGTTCCATGGCCCGGTAGAAGTCGAAGCGGTTCTCCTCGTTGGCAAAACCATGCCCCTCATTCTCTTTCACCATGTACTCCACCTCCACGCCGCGTTGGCGCAAGGCTTCCACCATCTGGTCACTTTCCGCCTTGTTCACACGAGGATCGTTGGCCCCTTGGGCCACAAAGAGCGGAGCCTTGATCTGATCAGCATGCAGCGCCGGAGACGTGGCCTCAAGCTGTGCCCTGTCGGCCTCAGGGTCACCCACCTGCTCATGCATCATCTCAAGCATCGGGCGCCAATAGGGCGGAATGGTGTTCATGAAACTAAGCAGATTCGACACGCCCACATAGTCAACGCCGCAAGCATAAACATCCGGCGTAAAGGCCAAACCAGCCAATGTGGCATATCCGCCATAGCTGCCGCCATAAATGGCCACTCGTTTGGCATCGGCAATGCCCTGCCCGATCAGCCAATTCACGCCATCGGTAATGTCGTCCTGCATCTTGAGTCCCCATTGCTTATAGCTTGCCTCCAAGAAGCTGCGTCCGTAGCCCGTGCTGCCGCGGTAGTTCATTTGAAACACCGCATAGCCCCGGTTGGCCAGAAACTGGACTTCCGAATCAAATCCCCAATGGTCGCGCACCCAAGGGCCGCCATGCGGATTGACCACCACCGGCAAATGACGGGCATTTTCCAAGGAAAGTCCATCGGGCAGTGTCAGATAAGCCTCAATGCGCAAGCCGTCGCGTGAATGATACACCACCGGAATCATGGCATTCATTTCTTCCTCATGCAGCCATGGAGCCACGTTGGCAATCAAAGTAGCCGTGTCGGTCGGTTCGTCGTAGAAATAGTAACTTCCTCGTGTACGGTCGCTGCCCACATAGACCAGATAGTGCGTTTCCTCCTTGTCGGTGTCGGCCACCCCAAAGCGTTTGCCCGGAAAATGCGCTTTCATCCTTTCACGCAAAGCCTCTTCCTCCCGGTCGAAATAGTGACGCACGGGGTCTTTGTGGCCGGAGCAATAAACGCCCAGCAGCTTTTTCCGCTTACGCGAATAGCTGATGCTCGAAATGTCGTAGTCAGGATTTTCGTAGAGCAGCTCCAGTTCCTCACAAGTAGAAGGATTCATGCGCACCAGCACTTTCTTGTCGCGTCCGAGATTGGTGGCTGCATACACTTCCCGATCATCGGGCGTGAATCCCATGAAATTCACCTCATCGCGGAAATTGGTGGTCAGCACCGGACGGAACGGCTCGTTCTCCGTGTCACGATAGAGAATCTGTGTGTTCACCCCATCCACGATGGCCACCGCCACACGCAGCCGGCCCTGATTGTCGGTCATCCAGCCTTGATAGTTGCCCGGATTCTCCGCCAAGAGCTGCATTTCGCCCGTCTGCAGATTCAAACGATAGGGGTCGAACACTTCCGGATTGCGTTGATTCAAACCGATGATCACTTCGTCCGGCTGGTCCTCCAAATCATCGATCAGCGAAGTTCTCACCCCGGGGATAGCCGTATAAGCACGCAAATCGCTGCCATCGAGATTCACTCCGTAAAGTTGGTAATTCTCGTCACCGCCCGTGTCCTTCATGAAAAGGATTCGTTCGTTGTTGGCCCACATATAGCCCGCCACGCTGCGTTCTGTTTCATGCGTAATGCGCACGGCTTGGTCGTCGTTTTCATCCACCCTGCGCACAAACACGTTCATGCGTTTTTCGTAGGGTGCCACATAGGAAATGTAGCGTCCGTCGGGAGAGATCTGATAGGCCGAGCGTTCGGAATTGCGGAAGAAATCTTCCAAAGGTATCTGTCTCATATTCATTCGTAACTGTGAGGTAAGCGCAAAAGGTTTTTCTTGTGCAGAGGCAGTGCAGCCAGCGCCATAGCTTCGCACAGAATGGCCTTTCATTTGCAAAGTTAAGATTTTTCATGTTCAAACACCTCAATCCCGGCAGCTATTCAGCGGAAATAAAAGCAAAAGACACTTCAATTTCTACAAGTTTTGTAACTTTGCTTCGTAAAGAGCCATCCTAACAATGGCCCCTCCCCGTCCCCCTGTAGGCCATTCCACGCGAATCCCTTCCTCGCGCTGCGCCTACACACGACAGGAAAGAAACCGCGACACAGCTTGACACATGGAAATAGTCCTCTTCTGCACCATCACATACCTTTTGCTCATCATGATTCTCATTGCCAGATGGCAAGGAGACCTTTGGCGTGCATGGGTCAGCAAAGCCTACGTACGATTCTGCCAGAAAACGCCGTCACAGGACACCACGTGCCGCCTGGTGGAAGGCGCCCTGAAGGCACTGTGCGTAAAGCCCAAGATCGAGAAGGAGAAAGGCAAACTGACGTTTGAGTTCACTTACCAGAACGGGAATTTCGTGCTGGAATACAGTGAAACCAGCCCAGAAGTGCTGCGCATCCTCTATCCCGGCATCAGCACCCTGCCACTGGCCTACATCGACCCTGTGCGCACCCTCTGCAACCAAATCAACCAGATGGATGGCCCCATCAATGCCTTCTACGCCGTGAGCGACCACCGTGAAGTGGTCACACACCTGAAGTGCCACGTCAAGAACGACTGGAACCAGAAGTTTCTGCAGGAGATGCTCAGCAAGGTGTTCAACGAGATATTCTATGTCCACCGATTCGCCGCACAAATCATCGATGAAATGAAGGAGAAAGAAGACGCGGAGAAAGTGAACGATTTCGAATACGGCTACCACCAAAGCAAAAGCATGGAGAATGTCCTGTACGAAGGGCAGGTGGAGCACGATTGCTATCCCCTTCAGCATAGTGGACATTTAGACTACGGTTCTCCGCAAGACATGACGTTGGACGAATGGCTCGAAATAGTCGAATTGCTGCAATGCCGCGAAATCCGCCAAATGGAGTGCTACCGAAACGGCAACGTAGTGAAGGTGGAAGGCAATGAAGCCGCTCGCGATTTCGTGCTGGTTCATGCCGTGAAAGGCCACGACGACACCGACCAGCCCGCACCATCTGCCACGTTGCGCATTGAGTACGAGCCCATCTACACGCTGGAGAATGACGGCAGTGCCGCCCCGCACGTGCTCACCGTTGTCCTGCAACTGGAACTAACCACCGCCGATGCCTACTACTACCGCATCAGCTATATGCTGCCGGAAGTGGATTCCACAAGAAGCGTCCATGCCAGCAGGAGTGACGCCTCCGCCTCACCCACCGCAGCGAGCATGCTCTATGCCGTGGATCGCCGAAGCCAGCAACAGGCCCAAGCCGAATACAAATACATGTGGCACGATGCCTCCGACAAGGTGCGCGAGCACCACGAGGACGAACTGACAAGCGAGCAGATCACCTTGCTCCGGCTCACGGAGCCCGATGCGGGTTTTTACCTCTACTGGGGCAGCCGCTACCTTTCAGAAGAGCGCCATCTGGAAGCTTTCATCATGCTGCAGAAGGTGTGGAACGTCCTCAATCCCAAGTTTCCCAACCAGCTAGACAAACGAAGCAGGCTGCTTTTCCTCGATGTAAACTACTGGATGGGATGTTGCCTCTACCAGTTGGGCCTTTTCCAAAAGGCACTCTACTACTTGAAATTCAGCGAACTGAAGGCCGACCCCTACTACTTCATCATGATCATCCGCTGCATGACTGCCATGCACGACAGCCGTGCCTACGACTATGTGAAGCAAAGAAAGGAAGAGGCTGAAAGCTACATTGCCCAATGTGAGGAAAGCCTGGAAGAGGAAGTGCCGCAGAAGATGTACACCTACCTCACCTTCCTCCGAAAGCGCGAAGTCAACCTGCTCATTGAGCGAGGAGAAGTGGAAAAAGCAGAAAAGATCTGCACAAAAATGCTGAAGGAAGAATCGCTGATGGCATTTGCCTTCAAAAAACTGCACACCATTCAGGAGCTCCACAAGGCACAAGGCGAGGACACAACGCAAACCGACACTCCAACGGACACCAGCCACGAAGGAACCCCTCCTCCACCCGTTTCCCCACAGGAGTGAAACACACTCCACACTTCACAACAGACAAACCACTCTTCATCCACACACATATATTATTCAGAAAACCCATGCCCTTAGTATCCCCCTCCTTACTTTCCGCCGATTTCGGCCATCTGCAACGCGACCTCGAAATGCTCAACCAGAGTGAAGCCGACTGGTATCACCTCGACGTGATGGACGGCGTGTTTGTGCCTAACATCTCATTCGGATTCCCCGTGATGGAAGCGATGGCCGCCCATGCCACCAAGCCCCTCGACGTTCACCTGATGATCGTGCAACCTGAGAAATTCATCAAAGAAGTGAAAGCATTGGGCGCCAAGGTGATGAACGTGCACTATGAGGCTTGCACCCACCTTCACCGCGTGGTGCAGCAGATCAAGGCCGAAGGCATGATGGCCGGTGTGACCCTCAATCCGCACACCCCCGTGAGCTGTCTGGAAGAAATCATCGGCGATCTCGATCTGGTGATGCTCATGTCGGTGAATCCCGGATTCGGCGGTCAAAAGTTCATCGAGCACACCCTCGACAAGACAGTCCGTCTGCGCGAACTCATCGACAGACGCCAGTCGAAAGCCCTCATCGAAATTGACGGCGGTGTGAACCGCACCACGGGGGCAGCCCTTGTGAAGGCCGGAGCCGATGTGCTCGTGGCCGGATCGGCCGTGTTCAAGGCTGCCGATCCCGCTGCCGAGATCAAGGCACTCAAATCCCTCTAGGGTGGTTCTAATAATTCTGATGAGGCGATTTGTGCCTTATCGGAAGTGTATT
>DAIRWG010000008.1:32864-34129 GCA_036802405.1 Alloprevotella sp. | reverse complement strand
GATACAAAGCCCTTCGTGCTCACCAGCGCGGAGGGTCTTTTGTGTTTATGCCCTTAAGTGCTAAAGGACAAATCTTGTGCGTCAGCCTCGCCCAATCGCAAAACAATTCGTAACTTCGCACACACAACCCAACACCACAAACCCTATGCACCTACGAAAGCGAAGCCGCGAGGAAATGTTCAACACGCTCACGCATCTGGCCGGAGTCGTGTTTACATTGGCCGCGGCCTGGGTGATACTCAAACTCGGCTACGAGAGCAATTGGAAGAATGCCTTCGGGGTCACCTTTTTTACCTGTGGCATGCTGCTGATGTATGCCGCCAGCACCCTCTACCACTGGTGGATGCCCGGCAAGGGCAAGCGGCGCCTGCGCGTGCTTGACCACATCAGCATCTACGTCATGATAGCCGCTTCCTACACCCCCATCTGCGTGGGCGTGGTGGGCGGAGCCTATGGTTGGACCATGTTCGGCCTGCTGTGGGCCATAGCCGTGGGCGGTGCCGTCTACAAGATCACGGCCATCAACCGCTTCCCGCGACTTTCCCTCCTCATCTATCTGCTCATGGGCTGGGCCTTCATTTTCATGGCCGAACCCGTGTGCCGCAACATCTCGACTTCCGCGCTCTGCGCCATCGGGGCGGAAGGACTGTTCTACACCTCCGGCACCTATTTCTTTGCCCACGACAGCCGTCCCTACTTCCACGGCGTGTGGCACATTTTCGTGCTGCTTGGCAGCGTGGCCCATTGGTTGGCCATCCTGCTGGTGCTCATGGACTGAAATACGATTTGGCAAAAATACTACTCTCTAACAATACAACACAATGAAGAATCCCGTTTCCACCGCACAGGCTCCTGCAGCCATCGGTCCCTACAGCCAGGCCATCGAGGCCAACGGCACAGTTTACGTTTCCGGCCAACTTCCCATCGATCCTGCCACCGGTGCATTTGCCGAAGGCGGCATCAAGGAGCTCACCCGCCAGTCGCTCACCAACATCCAGCACATTCTGGAGGAAGCCGGCCTCACCATGGCTCATGTGGTGAAGACTTCCGTGTTCCTGGCCGACATGGCCGACTTTGCCGAGATGAACGAGGTGTATGCCACCTTCTTCGAAGCTCCCTTTCCTGCCCGTTCGGCCGTGGCCGTGAAGACCCTTCCCAAGGGTGCCCGCGTGGAAATCGAGTGCATCGCCGTGAAGTGACTATGCCACAAAGGGCCACAATGATGCATGAAGACCCTGCGGCGGAGTTTTTACCACTAAGAAGCA
>DAIRWG010000008.1:0-32764 GCA_036802405.1 Alloprevotella sp. | reverse complement strand
CGAAGTGACACGAAGCCGTGCGGCGGAGTTTTTACCACTAAGAAGCACGAAGTGACACGAAGCCGTGCGGCGGAGTTTTTACCACTAAGAAGCACGAAGTGATACGAAGCCATGCGGCGGAGTTTTTACCACTAAGAAGCACGAAGTGACACGAAGGCCCTGCGGTGGAGTTTTTGCCACGAAGAAACACGAAGTGACACGAAGCCATGCGGCAGAGTTTTTTATCACTAAGAAGCACGAAGTGACACGAATACTTGGTTTTATTATTTTCCCGCTAAGGGCCGCAAAGGGCCGCGAAGGCCATGCGGATGATTTTACCTTCGAAGCCACGTTTCTCCAAACATGCATCGAAGTAGGGCTTCGTGCCTCTTCGTGTGCCTTCGTGGTGAAGCCACTCATCCGCAAGGCTTCGTGTCTCTTCGTGCCCCTTCGTGGTGAATCCCATTTATCCGCAAGGCTTCGCGTCCCTTCGTGGCCCAACGGGCCCTTCGCGGTAAGGCTCATCCGCATGGTCTTCGCGGCCCTTAGCGGCCCTTCGCAGATAAAATTCTATGGCATCGCAGAGCCCGTGGTTCTCCAAGCATGCTTCGCCGCAAGGCTTCGTGCCTCTTCGTGTGCCTTCGTGGTGAAGCCACTCATCCGCAGGGCTTCGTGCCTCTTCGTGGCCCTTCGTGGTGAAGCACAGAACCGCAGGGCGCTAACCCCTTCGTGGTGAAGCCACACATCCGCGGCCCCTTTGCGGTAAAGCAATGCAAGGGCCTTACAAAAACAAACATCCAATGAAAATCGGCGTATATCTATCCTCCAAATCCGACCTGCCCCAAAGCTACGTGCAGGCTGCACGCGAAGTGGGCGCATTCATCGGCCGTGAGGGCCACACCCTCGTTTACGGCGGGGCACGCAAGGGCCTCATGGAAGAGCTTGCGCAAAGCGTGAAGCAACATGGCGGCCGCGTGTACGGCATGGTGCCCGACATCATCGTGCAGCGCGGCTTGGTGAGCGATGCCATCGATGTGGAATTCCGCTGTGCCGACCTCAGCGACCGCAAGGAAATGATGAACCGCGAGAGCGATGTGCTCGTGGCACTGCCCGGCGGCATCGGCACCCTTGATGAAGTGTTCACCGTGATGGCCAACACCGTGATCGGCATCCGCCGGCAGCCCGTGGTGTTCTACAACGTCGACCACTGCTGGGATGCACTCCTGGCCGCGCTCGACAACCTTTTTGCCCAAGGCCTGGTCAGCGGCCAACCCTCCGACTACTACGAGGTGGCCGACACGCTCGAAGCACTCGCACAAGTGCTCGGAAAGTGTTGACACACAGCCACCTGCGCTGACGCTCTTAATCCATTCATCTGACAACCCCTCCTGCCGATTCATGCACTTGGAAATCGATGCAGGAGGGGCTGTTTTGTTTTTTTTTGACATTTACCCCACATTGCGAGCCCACTCCCAAATTTTATTGCTAAATTTGCGCGTGTACTATATATAGTGACTGTTTATGAACGACGAATTGAGAGTCATCATCAGTGGTGGTGGCACGGGCGGACACATCTTTCCGGCCGTGTCGATAGCCAATGCCATCAGGGAAAAGCGCCCTGATGCCAAGATTCTTTTCGTGGGGGCAGAAGGCCGCATGGAGATGCAGCGCGTGCCAGCTGCCGGCTATGAAATCAAAGGACTGCCCATTGCCGGTTTCAACCGCAAGAACTTACTGAAGAACGTTTCCGTTCTGTTCAAGATAATGAAAAGCCGCCGCATGGCCCGCCAGATCATCCGTGACTTCAAGCCACAGGTTGCAGTGGGTGTCGGAGGCTACGCCAGTGGCCCCACGCTCAACGTGGCCGAGTCGCTCGGCATCCCCACGCTCCTGCAGGAGCAGAACTCCTATGCCGGAGTCACCAACAAGCTGCTGGCCAAGAAGGCCCGCAAGATCTGCGTGGCCTACGACGGCATGGATCGCTTCTTTCCCAAGGACACCCTCCTCTTCACCGGCAACCCCGTGCGCCAGAACCTGCTCGAGCAGACCATGACCAAGGATGAAGCCGTGCGTGCCTTCGGGCTCGTGCCCGGCAAGTGCACCATCCTCATTGTGGGCGGTTCGCTCGGTGCCCGCACGCTCAACGAGAGCGTCCTCGGCAATCTGCCCCTCGTGCGCCAACAGACCAAGGTGCAGTTCATCTGGCAGACAGGCAAGTACTACAGTGCCGAGATCCAGGCCGAGCTCAAGCGCCGCGGCTGTCCCGACAACCTTGTGGCGATGGACTTCATCAGCGACATGCGCCAGGCTTATGCCGCAGCCGACCTCGTGATCTCGCGTGCCGGCGCGGGCAGCATCTCCGAATTCTGCCTGCTGGGCAAGCCCGTCGTGCTGGTGCCTTCGCCCAATGTGGCTGAGGACCACCAGACGAAGAACGCCCTCGCCCTGGTGCAGAAGGATGCCGCGCTCTATGTGACCGATGCCGATGCCCGCCGCACCCTGCTTCCGCTGGCCATCAACACCGTGGCCGACCACGCACGCCTCGAAACGCTCAGCCAGAACATCCTCAAGCTGGCACGGCCCAATGCCGCATCCGACATTGCCGACGAGGTGATCAAACTGGCCGAGGAGGCCTCGCGCAAGTAGGAAAGAGAGAATGCGCGAGAGTCATTTCAGCCCCGTCATTTCAGCCAAAGAAACATTCAGATTACGACCATTCATACACTCAACCGAGAGAACACAATGAAATCCGTATATTTCGTCGGTGCCGGAGGCATCGGCATGAGCGCCTTGGTGCGCTACTTCCTGTCGGAAGGACTCGTGGTGGCCGGCTACGACCGCACGGCTTGCCAGCTCACTGAGGAGCTACGCGCCGAGGGTGCCGACATTCACTATGAGGACAACCCGGAACTCATTCCAGCTGCCTGCCGCGACAGGAACGAGACCCTCGTGGTCTACACGCCCGCCATTCCGGCCACGCACAAGGAACTGACTTACTTCCGTGAAAACGGATTCGACATACAGAAGCGCGCACAGGTGCTCGGCACCCTCACCCGTTCGATGAAGGGACTCTGCGTGGCCGGCACACACGGCAAGACCACGACCAGCTCGATGACCGCCCATCTGCTCCACCAGAGCCATGTGGGCTGCAATGCCTTCCTGGGCGGCATCACCAAAAACTACGGCACCAACTACCTGCTTTCGAAAAAAAGTGACTATGTGGTGATAGAAGCCGACGAGTTCGACCGCTCTTTCCATCATCTGCGTCCCTATGCCACGGTCATCACGGCCACCGATGCCGACCACCTCGACATCTACGGCACGGAGGAAGCCTATCTGGAAAGCTTCCGCCACTACACTTCGCTCATCCAGCCCGGAGGGGCACTCATCATCCACCGCGGACTGAAGATGAAGGAAGACCTGCAGGAAGGCGTGCGCCGCTACGACTACTCGCGCGACGAAGGTGACTTCCATGCCGAAAACATCCGTATCGGCGGAGGCCGCATCGTGTTCGACTTCGTGTCGCCTTTCGGCAACATTGCCGATGTGGAGCTCGGCGTGCCCGTGAGCATCAACATCGAGAACGGCATTGCCGCCATGGCGCTGGCCCAGATTGCCGGTGCCACGGCGGAGGAAATACGCCAGGCCATGGCCTCCTTCCAGGGCGTGGTGCGGCGCTTCGATTTCGCGCTGAAGAACGACCGCCACGTGCTCCTCTCCGACTATGCCCACCATCCGGCCGAAATACGCCAGAGCATCCTGAGCATCCGCGAAGTGTTTGATGGACGGAAGGTCACCGCCATCTTCCAGCCCCACCTCTACACCCGCACGCGCGACTTCTACCGCGACTTTGCCGACAGCCTCTCGCTGCTCGACGAGGTGATCCTCACTGAAATCTATCCGGCCCGCGAGGCCCCCATTCCCGGCGTGACGAGCCAGCTCATCTACGACAACCTGCGCCCCGACATGCAGAAGCGCATCGTGCGCAAGGAAGAGTTGCCCGAGGTGCTCCGTCAGGAGGACTTCGACGTGCTGGTGGTGCTCGGCGCCGGCGATGTGGACAACATGGTTCCGCAGTTCAAGCAGATACTGGAAGCCAAGGAGGCAGCCCGCTGACTCCCTTCCTTCCGCTTTCCCGCGGGAAAGGCACCCTGAGGCATTCTGCCCGGCACGCCACGCCCCAGCAGGATTCTTCCCTCTCCCCGCAGCGCGGCAGCCAGTCACCCTTTCCATTTTCCCAAGCTCATGAAGACATTCTTCAAGATACTCCTGTTGCTGGCGATCATCGTCTATCTGGTGTTCGCCTTCACGCAGTTCACGCGGCAGGGCGACCAGACGGTGTGCCGCCGGGTGAACTTCACCATTGCCGACAGTGCACAGGCCGGATTCATCACGGCCGACGAGGCTGACCGCCTGCTCCATGCGGCGGGCATCTATCCCGTGGGGCAGCAGATGAAGAGCATCGACGGGCAGCTGATCGAACGCACCCTTGCGCGAAACTCCTTCATCGACTCCGTCACCTGCTACAAGGCACCCAACGGCGATGTGAACGTGCTCATCATGCAGCGGCTGCCCCTCATGCGCATCCTCTCCGACAATGGCGAGGACTACTACATCGATGCCAAGGGAAACACCATGAACCCGCAGGGCTATGTGGCCGACCTCGTGGTGGCCACCGGGGCCATCGACCGGGCCTATGCCAAGCGCGAGCTGACGAAGCTGGGCATCTACCTGCGCGACAACGAATTCTGGAACAACCAGATCGAGCAGGTGAACGTGGCTCCCGACCACCAGATCAGCATGGTGCCGCGTGTGGGCGGACACATCATTGCCTTCGGCAACACCGACAGCATCCCCACCAAGTTCCGCAATCTCTACTCCTTCTACAAGAAGGTGCTGCCGCAGGTGGGGTGGAACAAATATTCCGAAATTTCGGTGGAACACCTCACGCAGGTGGTGGCCACCAAGAAGAAGATCAAGGACGGCGGGAAATGAACGTGACCGCGCCGTCCCGACGCGACTCTAAAGGATTTTACAACGATAATATAGAAAACAACATAATGGCAGACAACTTCATAGTAGCAATCGAGCTGGCATCGTCGAAAGTGACGGCCATCGCCGGATGCAAGCAGCCCGACGGCGGCATCCAGGTGCTGGCTTTCGCCCAGGAGCCTTCGACTACTTTCATCCGCAAAGGCCGCATCAACAACATCAGCAAGATGACGCAGTGCCTGACGAACATGAAGGAGAAACTCGAAAAGAAATTGCAGAAAAACATCAGCCGCGTGTATGTAGGCATCGGCGGCATGGGCATGCACACCGTGGCCAACAGCGTGGTGCGCCATTTCGACTCGAAGGTGGAGGTGACGCAGGAGATGGTGGACGCCATGTGCGACGAAAACCGCAACTCCAACGCCACCAGCCCCGATCGCGACATCCTGGAGGCCGTGCCGCAGGAGTACCGTCTAGGCACCCAGCTCCAGACTGATCCCGTGGGCATCCTGGCTGAGAGCATCGAGGGACGCTATCTCAACATCGTGGCCAACTCGAGCGTGCGCGAGGAAATACGCAACTGCTTCCGTGCAGCCAACGTGACCATTGCCGACCTGCCCATCACGGTGCTCGCACTGGCCGACTCCATGCTGACGGAGTCGGAGAAGCGATCGGGATGCGTGTTTGTCGACATGGGGGCCGAAACGACCTCCGTGGCCGTTTTCAAGAACAACCTGCTGCGCCACTTGGCTGTCATCCCCTTGGGCGGTGCCAACATCAACCGCGACATCACTTCGCTCCAGGTGGATGACGACGAGGCCGAGCACCTGAAGCTGAAGTATGGTTCGGCCGTGGCCGACCTGTCGGAGGATGCCAACAAGTCGATCCAGCTGCAGGACGGACGCAAGGTGAAATACAACGAGTTTGCCAGTCTGGTGGAGGCACGTGTGGAGGAGATCATCCTCAACGTGAACAACCAGATCATGCTTTCGCACTTCGACAAGAACCAGCTCATCGGTGGCATCATCGTCACCGGTGGTGCCTCGCACATGAAGGACATCGACAAGGCTTTCCGCAACGACACGAAGTTCGACAAGATCCGTTTCGTGCGCAACCTCAAGATTCAGCTCCGCACATCCGACTTCTCTGACTTCAACCACGACGGCGACTGTAATTCGGCCATCGCCCTGCTCGACAAGGGCGACCTGAACTGCTGCGGCGGCGACTTGGGCAATCCCAATAGCGAAGCCTTCATCCACGACAAACCGCAGGAGCAGGAAGTTGCGCCCGCTGATCCTGAAGCTGAACGTCTGGCCGCCGAGAAGGCCGAGCAGGAGCGTCTGGCTGCCGAGGCTGCGGCCAAGGTCGAACAGGAACGCCTGGCTGCCGAGGCTGCCAAGAGGGCCGAGGAGGAACGCAAACGGGCCAACCGCAAGCAGATGTTCAACAAGGTGAAGAACTTCTTCTCCAAACTCGTGAACGACGGAAGCAACGACTGATTCCCTTAAAATCGCAAACAACATGGCTGAAGACAATAACCAAGACTTACTCATCAATATGGGCATTCCGACAACCACGCCCTCGATCATCAAGGTGATCGGTGTGGGCGGAGGTGGCGGCAATGCCGTGAACCACATGTACCGTGAGGGCATTCACGACGTGAACTTCGTGGTGTGCAACACCGACTCGAAGGCGCTGAGCGATTCGCCCGTGCCGGTGCGCCTGCAGCTGGGCAAGGAGGGCCTCGGGGCCGGCAACCGTCCCGGACGTGCCCGCCAGGCTGCCGAGGAAAGTGTGGAGGACATTCACCGCATGCTCGACGACGGCACCAAGATGGTGTTCATCACCGCGGGCATGGGCGGCGGCACCGGCACGGGTGCCGCACCGATTATTGCCCGCGAGGCCAAGCAGATGGGCATCCTCACGGTGGGCATTGTCACGATTCCCTTCCTCTTCGAGGGCAACAAGAAGATTGACCAGGCACTCGACGGCGTGGAGGAGATTTCCAAGCATGTGGATGCGCTCCTCGTGATCAACAACGAACGCCTGCGCGAGATCTATCCCGAGCTGAATGTGCTTTCGGCCTTCGAGATGGCCGACAACACGCTGAGCGTGGCGGCACGCTCCATTGCCGAAATCATTACCATGCACGGCATCATTAACCTCGACTTCCGCGATGTGTGCACCGTGCTCAAGGACGGCGGTGTGGCCATCATGTCGACCGGTTACGGCGAGGGCGAGAACCGTGTGAGCAAGGCCATCGAGGCGGCGCTCCATTCGCCGCTGCTCAACAACAACGACATCTTCAACTCGAAGAAGGTGCTCCTCTCCATCTCATTCTGTGCGGCCAAGGAGGGCGACACGCTCATGATGGAGGAAATGAACGAGGTGCACGACTTCATGTCGAAGTTCCACGACGATGTGGAGACGAAGTGGGGACTTTCCACCGACCCTTCGCTCGAGAAGAAGGTGAAGATCACCATCCTCGCCACGGGATTCGGCATCACCAGCATTCCCGGCATCAAGAAGAAGAACGATGCCGAGGAGGAGGCACGCCGCATCAACGAAACCGAGAAGCAGGAGGAGAACGAGGAACGGCGCATCAATTTCTACGGGTCGAGCGACAAGATCGGCACCATGCGCAAGCGTCCCAAGATCTTCCTCTTCGGACAGGACGATCTCGACAACGAGGAGATCATTTCGATGGTGGAACTCACTCCCACCTACAAGCGTTCGAAGGAGGTGCTCACCGACATCAAGAGCAAGGCCTACGGCAACGTGGCCATCGAACCCGAAATTTCCACCCAGACGGCCACCACGGCCGGATCGGTCATCAACTTCTGACAACAGCGTCATGGGCCCCAAGTTGCCGGTGATTCTGAAGCGTTGTGCCGCTCCGCCCTTTGGCGGCATGAGCGGCCGCGCTGACCAATGACGCCGATGCGTGAACATCCCCCTTGCTGAAGGAAGCCTGTTCGCCTGCGTGCGGCCCGACTGACGGGCGACGCGAGGCTGAGGCTTCCTTCGGTGCTACTTGACAGGGAGGCTGCAAGGTGGCGGAATGCCATGCGCAGTTTCCATCCATTCATTTCAGAACACACTTCACACAACAAGGAATACCTATGTCAGAGACTGACAACAATCTGATCGTGCAGCTGGCCCATGCCAACACGCCCACGCTGATCAAGGTGATCGGGGTGGGGGGCGGTGGCGGCAATGCCGTGGCCCACATGTATCGCGAGAACCTGGAGGGGGTGCGCTACCTCGTGTGCAACACCGACCGCAAGGCGCTTGAAGTGAACCCGGTGCCCGACCAGTTGCAGCTGGGGCCGGGCCTCGGTGCGGGCGGAAAGCCCGAAAAGGGACGTGAGCTGGCCGAGGAAAGCCTGGAGCAGATCAAGGAGGCTCTGGACGAGCACACCAAAATGGTGTTTATCACCGCGGGCATGGGGGGCGGCACCGGCACGGGCGCTTCGCCCATCATTGCCCATGAGGCGCGCCTCAAGGGCATCCTCACGGTGGGCATCGTCACGATTCCCTTCCTTTTCGAACGCGAGAAGCAAATCTACAAGGCGCTCGACGGACTCGACCTCCTGGCGCGCGAGGTGGACGCGCTGCTGGTGATCAACAACCAGCGCCTGTGCGACATTTACCACGACCTGAGCATCATCAATGCCTTCCAGCATGCCGATGAAACGCTCACCACGGCCGTGCGTTCCATCACCGAAATCATCACCATGCACGGACGCATCAACCTTGACTTCGAGGATGTGCGCACGGTGCTGACCGACGGCGGTGTGGCCATCATGTCGACCGGATATGCCGAAGGCGAATTCCGCGTGAAGCGCGCCATCGAGCAGGCACTCAACTCGCCGTTGCTCAACAACAACGACGTGTACAAGTCCGACCGCATCCTGCTGGCCATCACCTTCTGCAACACGCCTGAAACGGCGCTCCGCACGGAGGAGATGAACGAGGTGACGGAATTCATGGGCCACTTCGACGGCAACATCGAGACGAAGTGGGGTATGGCCACCGATCCGCAACTGGGGCCGAAGGTGAAGATCACCATCCTGGCTTCGGGCTTTGGACTGTATGGCCAGAAGAGCCGCCGCATGCTCCAGCAGGAGGAGAGCGAGCAGCAGAAGCAGCCCGTCGACCTGGAGGCCCGCGAACGCTTGAACATCCTCAAGAGCGACTACTATCCGCAGTCGGCTGCCGAAAGGGTGAAGGAGCACCGCAGCCACCGCTGTTTCCTCTTCTCGACGGAGGACCTGCTCGACGACAGCCTGCTGCTCGAAGCGGTGGAGTCGAAGCCCACGGGCCAGCGTTCGCTGGCCGACCTCGAGCGCATCCGCCAGCTCTCGCAGCCCGATGCGGTGGCCGAGGAGCGGAAAACGGCTGCCATCCATTCGACTGACAACAGTGAAACGCCTTTCACCATCCACTTCGACGTGAAGTGATCGGCAATCCACTACTAACGCAAAAACACAGATGGGACGACTGCAGTGGCAAACTGCCGGAAGGCTCTAAGTGCTTAAGTGCTGCCTCGCCGGGTTTTGCCGTCGCACCGTCCTTTCAACTAACTTACCCGTTGGCTGGTCAACGCCGTTGACCGGCCAACCATTAAACCAATTCATCATGGATTTGTTTGAAAAAGTCAGCAAGGACATCATTGCTGCCATGAAGGCCAAGGACAAGATGCGTCTGGAGGCCCTTCGCAATGTGAAGAAATCGTTTATCGAAGCCAAGACGGCCCCGGGTGCCAACGACACGCTCGACGACACCACGGCTATCAAGATTCTGGCCAAACTCTCGAAGCAGGGCCACGACACGGCTGCGCTCTACAAGGAGCAGAACCGTCCCGACCTGGCCGAGGAGGAAGAGGCTCAGGCTGCCATCATCGATGAATATCTGCCCAAGGCGCTCTCGCCCGAGGAACTTGAGGCGGAGGTGAAGGCCATCATTGCCGAAACGGGTGCCTCTTCGCCCAAGGAAATGGGCAAGGTGATGGGTGTGGCCAGCAAGCGCTTGGCAGGACGGGCCGACGGCAAAGCCATCTCGGCTCTCGTGAAGACTTTGCTCGCTCAATAATTTCCCACTTACTGCTTATGCATGCTGATTCCCTCATCACCACGTTTTTCCCTGTCGATGGGGGAACGACTCACAGGGCCAATACGCTTTCGCTGCCTGAACGTTCGGGCTGCGTGGCGTATTGGCTCTGATTCTTTATGCCAAGGCTTATAATCCTTTCTACCGACAAATATTCATTAATACCCCAATACGCTATGGACAAAAGATTCCTACTTACCAGCATGCTCTTGGGCGCATCGGCCTTTTCGCTGATGGCGCAGGAGAACATGTACATCATCAAGGACAAGCAAGTGATCGGTGTGTTTCCCGTGAGCGGCGTGGACTCTGTCACGTTCAGCCTTTCGGGCGACATTGCCGGCAACACGCACTCCATCCGCATGGCCGCCGACCGCATGTGCGCTGCCAACAACCTGCTGAAGGAGGCCACTCCCGGACAGACCGTGATCGTGAACATCGAGATGATCAATCCGCGCTATAAGGTGGAGAGCCTCACGGCCAACGGCGTGGCTTGCGACCTCATCAGCGACAATGGCAACTCCTTCCGCTACAAGTTTACCATGCCCGACGAGGACGTGGTGCTGAAGGCTGAAACCGTGCGCGACATGCATGTCATCACGCCCGTGGTGGGCAAGAATGCCTACCTCACCATGCTCAACTGCTGCGACCATTGGGATTTGCCCGAGGACCAGCGCGTGTACGACGAAGTGATGGACGGCCTGGTGAAGTTCTACTACGGTGCCCAGCCGGGCTACACCGTGCAGATTAAGGCGCAGACCGAGAGCGGCGACCTGCTCGACGTGCAGTACACCGACAAGGACATGGACTTCGGCAAATGCTACTTCGTGGCCATGCCCGACGAACCTATCACCATCGAGGTGACGGCCAAGGAGAAGTACACTTACCGCGGCATGGACTTTGTGGGCGGCTATTCCGGCTACGAGATCAAGAAGGGCGACAACCGCCTCTTCGTGTCGGACGTGCCGACGCTCGAGCTTGACATCCAGGGCAACACGGCCTACAAGGCCACGACCGACGACCAGAATGCCATCGATGCCCTCGGCATGTATGCCTACAACGGTCGCACCAAGCGTTTCCGCTACGAGGAGCCCCGCACCGACCAGGGCGTGAGCTCGGCCAAGGGCTACGGACTCAACGGCAAATGGCTGGACGAGGACTACAACCTCTTCATCGACTTCACCAACATGGATGAGGACAAGCCCGAAAACGAGCGACTCTACATGGCCAGCCAGACGCCCTTTGCCTATGCCTGCGCTTCGGCCGACGACTACGGCACGAAGTTTCTCCTGCAGCTCACCCGCGACAACGGCCACACCTTCTACTTCGTGGACAACATGACGCGCGAATGCACGCCCGTGACGCTCGCCTTCACCCAGGGTTCGTCCATCACAGAGGCTTGCGCTGCCGTGGCCTACGACAAGGAAACGCAGAAGGCGCTCTTTGCCTATACGCTGGCATCGGCTTCCGACACGCCGCAGTTTACGATGGTGGGCAAGGAGGCTGGCTCCTACACCGATGAGGAGGGTTCCTCGAAGGCACTCACGCTCGATGGTCTGGGCCATGCCACCTACGGCACCACGCAGGGCACCTATACTATCGACAACAACCTCGTGACCTTCACCGCCAACGGCAAGACGACCAACTTCACCATCAACACCGCCGACGGCACCTACAAGCAGCAGGCTTCCGCTGCATGGGACGGTCCGAAGAGCTTTGAGGCTACGACCAACGAGGCCCACTACGATTCGAAGAGCGGCCTGAATGCCACCTTCCAGCTGGTGCTCGACTCCGACTTCATGGGCCATGAGGCGAAGGGACAAGCCAAGGTGCTCGTGACGATGACCACCGACGACTACGGCACCCGCGACACGAACACGGGCACTGTTCCTTACACCTACGACAGTGCGAACCGCACCATCACCCTCTCGGGTGTGCTGATGGGCACGGCCAACGGCCGCTCTACCGAGAAGGTGGACATCGAACTCAAGGTGTCGGCCGACAAGCAGACGCTCACGTGCGAGAAGAACCTCGTGATGCGTGCCGTTTCGGGCGGTGACGTGCGCTACTTCTCCATGAAGGGTCTCACCTTCCAGGTGAAATGAGCGGCATAAATGATTGAGCGAGGGCCGTGGCTTGTAGGTCGCGGCCCTCGCTTTGTGTAACCAACCATAGAACGCCAAAAAGCGCGCATCGGGAATGCATTCCTGATGCGCGCTTTTTGGCGTTGGGAGTGGGGGAAAATGACGCTGGAGCGAGTCCGTGGCCGGGAAGCCACGGCTCCTCGGTGCGTTTAGTCCTCGTCGTCTTCAGCTGCTGTCCAGCTTTCGCTGGCCCAGGGGCTTTCGGGCTCAGCCGAACGGGTGCTGCCGTTCGTGCCCCATCCTTGCGTTTTGTCGTTGGAGGTCACACTGACCATCATGGCCTCCGAACCCAGCTCGATGAGGCTGAGAGAGGGCTTCGTATATGTCTTTTTCATTGTGTTAGCGTGTGTTTGATTCGGTTTGACTGTTTGCGCTTCTCTTTAGCGGGCCATGAACTTGCGTCCGCCCTGGATGTAGAGCTGTCCCTTCGCGGTGCGGAGCACGCGGCGGCCGCTGAGGTCGTAGATGGGTGCGTTCACATCGTTCTTCTGTGCGGGCAGCTGGTTGATGCCGGTGGGCTCGCCGCCGAAGCGGATGCTGAGACCTTCGAGCTGGCTGTCGGCGCTGCGGCGCATGAGGTAGGCATGGTTGGCATAGAGGGTGGTCACGCCATCGGCTGCAGCGTAGAAGCCGACTTCGCCGGTCGTTTCGGAGCGACCGAGGATGAGCTTGTCGCTGAGGTCGGTCACATCGCTCGTGCTGCCGATGAGGGCATTGCCTTCGAGGGCTGCCACACCGCTGGTTACCACGAAGGTCACTTCCTCGCTGTTGTCACCCACGAGCAGCACGCCAGCTTCAGCCGGAACGGCTGCCACTTCGTCCATGTTGAGCATCTTTGCCTCATAGTCGGCCGTACCCTTGTAGAGCTTCACATCGCTCTCACCATCCACCTTCACATCGAACGGAGCCGAGAAGGTGTTGTAAGTGTGGCCGTCACCACCATTGTAGAGCGAGTAGGTGAAGGTGGCGGGAATCAGGCGGAAGGCGCATGACTCATCTTCGCCATTGGGGGCATTGAAGTTGATGTCTTCTCCATCCCATTTCCAGCTATATTCCTTGCTGCCAGCACCTGTCGTGCTGTTGTGGGGGAGAACACCAAATACATGATCGTTATCGTTGATAATCTTGTAGAGTTCCCAATTTGTTGCACATTTGTTAAAGCTTCCAAAGTCTACATTTGAAAATGACAATACACACAAGTAACTATGACTCATAATCGCCGAACTCTTGAGCGTGTTGTTTTCACCCACACTGTGGAATTCAAATCCGTCAAAAGTGTTACCCGTCACATACCAAAGGTCATTGCGAACGCCATTCACAGTGGCAGCTTGAGCGGAAGTGCGGTAGTTCAATCCGTTGTTGGAGGACAAGCGAGTGCCTTCGCCCTGCACATTCTCCAAATAGTAGTAGTGGTAGTTGCCCTCCGTGCTTACTTCGAAGGGAAGGTTTTCTGTACACTCGATGGTGAAAGTCTTGCCGTTGTCATCGGCTTTGATTGTTCCTGTGGGTTCGCTGCCAACCAAGAAGTCTATATCGTTAGCTTTTGGGTAAGTAGTTCCAATGAGCTGAATGCCTTTGCTTACAACTTTGGAGTGTTCGCCCATGGTGTAGTTGTAAGAGAAGCTAACCATATCCTTGGCTTCGGGCACATTGCTCACTGCATAGAACTTGAATTGAGCTTTGCCTGCATTGCTGGATTCTTTATAGCCCATCTGCTGGCTGCCGCAGCAGGTTACGTAGTAAGTTGTTGCGGTGGGTTTACGCCAACTTCCTTTATATCCAGTAGTTGAAATATAGGAACCAAAGTCTCCATCACTGATGTCAAAATGTGCACTTGATGAAGACAAAGGAAATTGGTCTAAGTCCCAAGGGGTTTCTGTGCCAAATATTACAGGCTTTCCGCAATCTTTCCAGTGCCGAGTGTCATTCCACGCACGGAAAGTCACTTTGCCGTTATTATCCTTTTCTACATAGAACAGGTAGATAAACTGGTCAACGTTTGTCAGCGTCTTGCCGAGGAAGTTTGTTTCTGAACCTTTGGCTTCATACCATACGTAACCGTCTTTGGTGTAAACGTAGTTGCCAGTAGCATCGGTGTTGTCGTTGTCCGACTTTGCCACGAGCATGTAGTAGCCGTTTTCGATGTCAGAGGGCGCCGTGGCCGTAGTAGCCACCGTCTGAGCCAGTGCGCTGCAGATGCAGCCCACGAGCATCACCATCAATGTGGTAATCTTTTTCATCTTGTGTTTGAGATTGTTTGTATTGTGATTTTGTTTGTTTCGGTCGTTTAGTTTTTGGGGGAGGGGAATGCAATGAATCTGTGGCCGAGGTAGCGTGGCGCTGTGGTGATTCGGGCATAGAATACGCAAAGACCCCCTTCCGTTTTCGGATTGCAAATTTCGCAAATTTAGGGCTGAAAGTCAAAATTCTTACGGTATTACCCCCGATTCTTTTGGTATTTACCGATTTCTCCCGTTCTTTTTGGCAGTGAAGTTGGCATTTTGATGGATTGCGGAGCGCTTGAGCGAAACACTTCCCGAAGCGGCATGCGCACTAACGAAAGCATCCCGACTCGGCGTGCTGCCGGTCGGGATGCTTGGAAATAGGGGGCTCGTGTTGCCCTTTGGGGACAATCACAGTCTTGGGGCAATCACAGTCTTGGGGAAATTACAGGTTTTTGGGCAATCACTTCAGATAGTCATCGAAGTAGCGCGTGATGCGCTCGTGCAGGTGCACCATGTCGTGGCCCATCATGTTGTGGCCGTCGCCGGGGTAGACGAAGTAGTCGGGCTGGGTGCCGGCATCCTCGCAGGCACGGAGGAAGGAAAGGTTGTGCTGCAGCACGCAGGTGGGGTCGTTGTAGCCCACGATGATCTGCAGGCGGCCCTTCAGGTTCTTGGCCTTCGGCAGAAGCGAGGACGAAGCGTAGCCTTCGGGATTCTCCTGCGGCGTGTCCATGTAGCGTTCTCCGTACATCACCTCATAGTATTTCCAGTCGATCACCGGGCCTCCGGCCACGCCCACCTTGAACACGTCGGGATAGGAGCACATCAGGTTGGTGGTCATGAAGCCGCCGAAGCTCCAGCCGTGCACGCCGAGGCGGTCGGCATCCACATAGGGCAGCGACTTGAGGAACTTCACGCCCTCGAGCTGGTCCTTCATCTCGATGTCGCCCAAGTGGCGGTGGGTGCAGCTTTCAAACTCGAAGCCGCGGTACTGCGAGCCACGGTTGTCGACCACGTAGACCACGTAGCCGCGCTGGGCCATGTAGATCTCCCACGGGCGGGCCAGATAGTTCCATGCTGCCTCCACATTGTGGGCGTGCGGGCCGCCGTACACGTAGACCACGGCGGGATACTTCTTCGACGGATCGAAGCCCACGGGCTTCACGAGGCGGTAGTAGAGGTCGGTCTGCCCATCGGCCGCCTTGATGCTGCCGCCGGTGATTTCGGGCACGTTGTAGTCCGTCCAAGGGTCAGCGTCCTCGTGCAGCTTCAGCGCACCGCCCTTCGAGGCATTCACGAGGTCGTATTCGCGGAATTTCCGCGGCGACGACCAGCGGTCGCTCAGGAAGAGGCCGTTGGCCGAGAGCACGGCGTTGTGCGTGCCTTCGCCGTTGTCGAGCAGGAGGCTCTTGCCCGTGCTGACGTTCACGGCGTAGAGGTTGTGGTGAATGGGGTTCTGCGCGTTGCACTTGTAGATGATGCTGCGCGTCTTCGTGTTGAAGCCCAAGAGGTCGATCACCTCAAATTTGCCCTTGGTGAGCTGGCGGAGCAGTTTTCCCTCGGTGTTGAAGAGGTAGAGCTGGTTCCAGCCGTCGCGGCGCGACTGCATCACAAATTTCGAGTCATCCCAAGGCAGGAACTCGATCGGGTTGCAGGGCTCCACGTAGCGCGGGTTCGTTTCGGTGTAGAGCACGCCCTTGCGCTCTCCCGTCTGGGCATCGTAGGCCACGAGCTCGGCCTTGTCCTGCGTGCGGGGCAGCTCGAACATATAGATGGTGTGCTCGTCAGGGCTCCAAGCAATGTTGGTGAAATAGCGGTCGGTGGGGTCGCCTGCCTGCAGGTAGACCGTTTTGCCCGTGGCGGGGTTGAACACGCCCACTGTCACCTTGTGGCTCGTCATGCCTGCCATGGGATACTTCTCGGGAGCCAAAGTGGCCACGCGGGTGGAGATGTCGACCAAGGGATAGTCTGTCACCATCGTCTGGTCCATGCGGTAGAAGGCCAGGAGGTTGCCCTTCGGGCTCCAGAAGGTGCCCTTCGTGATGCCGAACTCGTCGCGGTGCACGCTCATGCCATACTGCACTTCACGGGTGCCGTCGGTCGAGACGGCATGGTCGTGGCCGTCGGCAGTGCGCACGAAGAGGTTCCAGTCCTTCACGTAAGCCAGTGCCTTGGACGCGGAACACCAATCCATGTGCTGCGCACCGGCCACGTTGGCCATGCTCCACACCACCTTGCACTGCTTCCAGTCGTAGAGGAAACGCAGACTGCGGGTGGAAAGGGCCACCAGCGGGCGGTCGGCGTAGGGAAACTGGGCATAGAGCAGGTTGTACACCTTGCCCACCTTCGCCGTGTCGATGGCCGCATTCACCTGGTCGGTGGTGAAGGCCACTTCGGGGTAGGCCTTCTGCCCCTTGTCGTTGGTCAGCGTGCTGACCTCTTCCACATCGAGTTTCATCAGGCGGTCGCCCCAGAAGGCGGTGCCGTAGTAGCGGGGCATGATGTTGGCGTAGTTCGTGCCGCCCCACATCAGGTCCTCCAGCGTAAAGCTTTTCTTGCTTTGTGCCATAGCCGTTGTGCCGAGCAGCACGCTGAGTGCCGCCAGCAGGATTTGTTTGAATGTCATTGTGTGTGAGATGAGTGTAAACTGAAAAGCCAAGAAGCGTTCCGCTGACGGATCTCCGCCGGACCGCCTCTTGGCTTTGTGTGATGCTTGGGGAAAGTGCTTTGAAAGAATGCGTGGCCTTGAATGTATGGGCCGTGGGAGGCTTACGTGGAAGGCTTACTTCTTGAAGCCGCCCTTGCCGCCCTTGCGGAATCCGCCTTCCTTCTTGGCAAACCCGCCCTTGCCGCCGCGGAATCCGTCCTTCTTCGGTCCGCCTTCCTTGCGGAATCCGCCGTTGCCGCCCTTGCGGAATCCGCCTTCTTTCTTGGCAAATCCGCCTTCGCGGCGCTCCTTGCGCGGGGCGTGGGTCTGCTCGAACTCGCGGTGCTTGCGGCGGAGCAGGCGATACTGCTCGTCCCACTCCTCGTCGTCGCCCGTGTGGGGCTGGTCGTCGTCGAAGCGCTTCTTGAATTCATCGCGGTTTGAGCGGAAGCGGCGGTGGTCGCTCATCAGGCGGCGCTCTTCGTCAGTCTTCACCTTGCCGCCCTCGGCACGGAAATCGCTCAGACGGCCGCTGAAGAGCTGGTATTTGCGGAAGTCGCAGTCGAGCTTGCCGTTGAAGATCTGCGTTTTCAGGCTCGGGCGCAGGCCGAGGTTCTCGAAGAGTTCGGCCTTTGAGGAAATGATCCATGCCTCGCCGCCTTGGAACTCGTTCTTCAGCACCTTGCCGATGGCTTGGTAGAGGCCGAGGAGGTCGGGCGGTGTGAGGCGTTCGCCGTAGGGTGGGTTGGTCACGATGATGGACTTCTCCTCGGGTGTGGTGAACTTGCGGAAATCCTGCTGCTTCACCGTCACGATGTCCTGCACGCCGGCTGAGCGCACATTCTTGAGTGCCGTTTCCACGGCCGGCACATTGATGTCGTAGCCGTAGATGTGGTGGTTGAACTCCCGTTCCTCGGAATCGTCGTCGAAGATGTCCTGCAGCAGCTCGGCATCGAAGTCCTTCCACTTCTCGAATCCGAACGACTTGCGGAATACGCCCGGATAGATGTTGCGGGCCATGAGTGCCGCCTCGATGAGGAAGGTGCCTGAACCGCAGAAGGGATCGATGAAGTCGCAGTCGCCCTTCCATCCCGTCAGCTTGATGAGTCCGGCAGCCAGCACCTCGTTGATGGGTGCTTCCACGGTGGCCACGCGGTAGCCGCGCAGGTGGAGCGAATCGCCCGAGGAGTCGAGCGAGAGGGTGCAGAGCTCGTCGGCAATGTGGATGTTGAGCTTCACGTCGGGGTTGGTGATGCGGATGTTGGGGCGTTCGCCGGTCGTTTCGCGGAAGTAATCGACAATGGCATCCTTCACCTTGTAGGCCACGAACTTCGAGTGGCGGAACTCGTCGGAGAACACCACGGAGTCGACGGCAAACGTGGTGTTGAGGTCGAGGTATTTGCTCCAGTCAATCTTGCGCACCGCTTCGTACACGTCGTCGGCATCCTTGGCCTTGAAGTGCTTGATGGGTTTGAGAATGCGCACGGCAGTGCGGAGGCAGAAGTTGGCGCGGTACATCATGGCCTTGTCGCCCGTGAACGACACCATGCGTCGGCCGATCTGCACATTGTTGGCGCCCAGCTCGGTGAGTTCCTGAGCCAGTACTTCCTCCAGACCCTGAAAGGTCTTGGCTATGAGTTCAAATTCTTCCATTGTAAGATTGGGGAGTTATTTTTTTCGGGGAGAGTTATGCGAATGAGGCATTTCGTGCTCCGGTGTCAGCTTTTGCCCCCGGAATGAGGCTGAAAAGGGCACTTCTACACGAATTTGGCAAAGTTAGGCATAATTTTCGGAAAATGCCCATTTTTTGCCCGATGGAATGCGTGCATTCCCGTAGCGGGCGGGTTTGCTTCAGCTCTCATACTTCTTCGCACACGGCCATGTCTGTGCCGCGAAACACGATGACGAGCCGATGCAGCTTTGTGCTTCCCAAGAGTTGCTTCACGCGTTCCGATGCGGCATAGCGCGCTACTTGCAGTTGTGCTTCCTGCTGCAGTTGGCTGATGTGCTTGTCGTTGTCGCCCGCTTTGGCATATTTCAGCTCCACGATGTAGGAGTGCTGGATGTCCGCATAGATGTCCACCAAGGGGCAGAGGAAAATGTCGGCATATCCGGCCTGGTTGTCGAGTTCAGATATGGGGCGGTAGAATGGGTTTTGGCACGTCAGGGCCAGTGTGAATCCGTGCACGAACGCTTCGCCTTTTTGCTTGTCGCGCTGTGATGCATAGCTTTTCAGCGTGTCGGCAATGTATTGGAAGTACGGCTGCCAGTGTCCATCGTATGCCATGCCGCTGCATAGTTCCCCTATCTGGTAGCTGTCGGTTCGGAGATCATTCTCCTCGTAGGTGCTGAGCAGGTAGGCATAAATCTGTTCGCGCACCACCTCGTTGGGGATGATGAATTTTGTTTTTCCCCGGCTGGTGCCGCCGATGGTGATGAGCCCGAAGTAGTATAGCAGACTGATGAAATTGTCGGGATGGTTGATCATTTCGGCCGGGAATCCTTTCTTCAGTTCACCTGTGATGAAGCCATTGGTCACGAGCTGTTCGATGACTTTGGCATCGTGGTCGAAGGCTTTGTCGTGGCGTATGAGCATGCGCAGCTTGTTGTAGTCCATGCGGATGTTGTCCTCCACCATGTATTTGGGCAGCTGTCCGTCGTTGCGGATATAGTTGTCGATGAAGTAAAGCACCATGTTGGAATTGTACATCGAGGCATGTCCGTAAGCGTTTTCGGCAAAGCAGTAGTTGTCGTACCAAGGTTTCATCAGCCTGACCAGTTCATCCACGGTGTGGTGGAAGGTGCATACAGAGGCATAGTAAGCCAACATGCTGCGCACTTCTGCTTCCGTGAATCCCACCATCTCGTTGAAGGCAGCGTCCAGCGTGTAGTTGGTGCCGATGTTGAATCCGCTTGTCAGGTCGTCCATGGTGACTGGGCTGACCCCCGTGACGAACACGCGGTCGATGGCCGAGTCGGTGCCCGCTTTCACCGCATCGAAGAATAGGCGCAGATAGCCTTCCCCATGCGTTTCCTTGCAGTAGTCGGTCAGATAGCCCGGCTCTCCTAAGATTTTGTTGGTGAAATGGTCATATTCGTCAATGAAGAGATAGATTTTCAACCCCTTCTGCATACAGGCATCGCACAGGTATCCCAACTGTTTCACTGCGCCCTCGTTGCGGTTCATCTCCTCTTTAGCGCCTTCGGGCAGCAAGTGGCGGTAGCGGTCGCAGAAGAGGTTGAACTTTTGGTTGCAATGTGCATCCAGTCCTCTTCTGTAGTTGTTCATTCCGGCGTCAATCACCGAGAAGTTCAGTGAAATGACCAGGAAACTGTTTCTTTCCCTTGTTGGATGCTTTCCGATGTACAGGCCGCCGAATAGATTTTCGAAATGCTTCGCTTCGTTCACGTCATAGTAATGGCGCAGCATGTTGAGCAGCAGACTCTTTCCGAATCTCCTCGGACGGATGAAGAAGAAGAACTTGTTGGCCAGTTCCACTTCTTCAATGAAATGCGTCTTGTCAACGTAGTAGCAGTCGTCCCTCCGCATCACTTCGAAATTCATGATGCCGTAGGGAATGCGCTTTCGGTAGGTGCGTGTGGCACTGTTCATGTTCGTTGGGTGTGTTATTGTCGTCATTCAATGCCAATGGCGGTGAGGAAAGTTG
The DNA here is from genome assembly GCA_036802405.1 of Alloprevotella sp. GTDB lineage: Bacteria > Bacteroidota > Bacteroidia > Bacteroidales > Bacteroidaceae > Alloprevotella. The sequence continues at coordinate 12,000 of DAIRWG010000008.1, read as the reverse complement.
CGGAAACGCATTCCTCACCGCCACTGTAGTCGTGCCGCGTGTGCGGGTTTATTCCAGGTAGGTGTAGCCGTAGAGGCCAGAGCGGTAGTTGGAGATGAACTCCTTGCCCTCCTCGATGGTGATCTTGCCCTCTTTTACGGCCTTGCTCACCCACGTTTCGAGGCGGCGCACCAGTCGCTTCGGGTCATACTGCACATACTCCAGCACGTCGGCCACCGTTTCGCCGTCGATCGTCTTGTCGATGCTGTATCCGCTTTCGTCGACGGTGACGTGCACGGCATTCGTGTCGCCGAAGAGGTTGTGCATGTTGCCCAGGATCTCCTGATAGGCTCCGACGAGAAACACGCCGATGTAGTAGTGCTCTCCCTCGTGGAATTCATGGAGCGGGAGGTAGGACGTCTGCTGGTTGTAGTTCACGTAAGCCGCAATCTTGCCGTCGGAGTCGCAGGTGATGTCCTGCAGCGTGGCCGAGTGCGTGGGGCGCTCGTTCAGGCGGTCGATGGGCATGATGGGGAAGAGCTGGTCGATGCCCCATGAGTCGGGCAGCGACTGGAAGAGCGAGAAGTTGCAGAAGTACTTGTCGGCCATCATCTTGTCGAGCGTGCGCAGCTCGTCGGGCACGTGCTTCTGGTGGTGTGCCAGCTCGCTGATCTCGTGCGTGATGCTCCAATAGAGGCTTTCGATTTGTGCGCGCGTCTTGAGGTCGATGATGCCGTGGCGGAAGAGGTCGAGTGCCTCGTCGCGGATGTCCTGTGCGTCATGCCAGTCCTCCAGCATGGACCGTGGCGAAAGCTTGTCCCAGATTTCGGTGAGGTCGTGCACCAGCTGGTGGTCCTTCTCGTCGGGGTGGAAATCCTCGTTCATGTGGGGCATGCTCACGCTCTCCAGCACATCGACGATGAGCACCGAGTGGTGTGCCGTGAGCGAGCGTCCGCCCTCGGTGATGAGGTTGGGGTGGGGAATGTGGCTCTTGTTGGCCGCATCCACGAAGGTGTAGACGCAGTCGTTCACATATTCCTGGATGGAATAGTTCACCGAGCTTTCCGAATTGCTCGAGCGTGTGCCGTCGTAGTCCACGCCGAGTCCTCCTCCGCAGTCCACGAATTCGATGTTGAATCCCATGGCGTGCAGCTGCACGTAGAACTGTGCCGCCTCGCGCAGTGCGGTGGAGATGCGGCGGATCTTCGTGATCTGCGAACCGATGTGGAAGTGTATCAGCTTCAGGCAGTCGTGCATGCCCATTTCGTCGAGCATGCTCAAGGCCTGCAGCAGCTCCGAGGAGTTGAGGCCGAATTTGGAGGCATCGCCTCCGCTCTCCTGCCATTTTCCGGTGCCCGAAGCCGCCAGCTTGATGCGGATGCCCAGGTTGGGGCGCACGCCCAGTTTCTCGGCCGTGCGGGCAATGGTCACCAGCTCCGGCAGCTTCTCCACCACGAGAAACACTCGCTTGCCCATTTTCTGTCCGAGCAGGGCCAGTTCGATGAAGTTCTGGTCCTTGTGACCGTTGCAGATGATGAGGCTGTCGGAGTCCATGTTGGTGGCCAGCACGGCATGCAGCTCAGGCTTCGATCCGGCTTCCAGTCCGAGGTTGTACTTCTTGCCGTGGCTGATGATTTCCTCCACCACGGGGCGCATCTGGTTCACCTTGATGGGATAGATGATGAAGTGTTCCGCCTTGTAGTCATACTCCTTGGCGGCAATGTTGAAGCATTCGGAGGTTTTCTCGATGCGGTTGTCGAGTATGTCGGGGAAGCGCAGCAGCACGGGAGCCGTGATGTCGCGCGAATTGAGTTCGTCCACCACTTCCTTCAGGTCCACCTGAACGCCGTCTTTACGGGGTGAAACGTATGCGTGTCCTTTGTCGTTGATTCCGAAGTAGTTGACTCCCCATCCTTTGATGTTGTAGAGTTCTTCGGAGTCTTCAATTCTCCATTTTCGCATGGTTGCTGTGAGTGTTTTTATGGATCCTCTTGGGGGATTGGGGTTGTTAGGGTGGGTAGGGTTGGTAGGGTTGTTAGGGGTGGGTAGGGTTGTTAGGGTGATTAGGGTTGTTTTTAGGAAACCTTTATCCTTTTGGCCAGGTCGTTCACCACTAGCTTGATTTTGCTGAAGGAGTCGAGCACGTTCACATCCACGGTCTCTTGCGCTTGGGCATACCATTGCTCGCGGGCAGCCAGCTGCTCGGTGATGAAGGTGCGCAACTCTTCGGGCGACTTGTCCTTCAGCAGCGGACGGTCGCCGCGGCTCATCTTCAGGTGGTTGATGATCGTGTCGGGCGTGGCCTTAAGGTAGAAGGTGCGGCCCGTGGCGTTCATGTATTCCATGTTGTCGAAGAAGCACGGCGTGCCCCCTCCGCACGACAGCACCACATTCTCAAACTCCGCCACCTCGTGCAGCATGCGCTGCTCCAGCAGGCGGAAATGCGCTTCGCCCTTTTCGGCAAAGATGCGCGACACCTTCGTGTGGTAGCGCTCTTCGATATACCAGTCCAAGTCGTAGAACGAAAGTCCCAGTTTCTTGGCCAGTTCCTTGCCCACCGTCGTCTTTCCGGCACACATGTAGCCAATCAGAATGATGCTTTTCATAGGGCAACGGTTCATTCGGCTGGGGTGGCCTTCTTGGTGGTGGCTTTCTTGGTGGTGGCTTTCTTGGTGGTGGCCTTCTTGGTGGTGGCCTTCTTGGTGCTGGCTTTTTGGGCCGTCGTTTTGGGGGCAGCTTTGGTCGTTTCCGCTGTTTCCGTCTTGGCCGATGCGCGGCGGGTGGTGCGGCGCTTCGTGCCCGACTTCGAGTCAGCCTCGACAAACTGCATGCACTCCTCGAGCGTCAGTTCCTTGGCGCGGTCGTGGTCCTTCTTGGGGATGCGGTAGTTCGCCCCCTTATAGCTGATGTAGGGGCCCCAGCGTCCGGCGCGCACCTCCAGTTCGGGTTCTTCGGCAAACTGCTTCAGATGGCTTTTCTCCTCAGCTTCGCGTTTGGCGGCAATCAGTGCCGTGGCTTCCTCCATCGTCACCTCCATTGGGTCCTCGCCCTTCGGAATGCTCACGAAGAGTTTGCCCAGCTGCACATAGGGGCCGAAGCGGCCTACGTTCACCTTCACCGGCTGGCCTTCCATTTCGCCCAGCGTGCGCGGCAGCTTGAAGAGTTCCAAAGCCTCCTCCAGCGTGATCGTTTCGATGCTCTGCCCTGGAGCAAGTTTCGAGAACTGTGGTTTCTCCTCACCCTGTGCATCACCCAGCTGCGCCATCGGCCCGAAGCGGCCGATCTTCACGCTCACGGGGCGTCCCGTGGCCGGGTCATTGCCCAGGATGCGTTCGCCCACACGGTGTTCCGTTTTTTCCTCCATGGTGCGCGTCACCTGGCCTTCGAGGTTGCCGTAGAAGTCCTTGATGATGCTTTGCCAGTTGGCCTGTCCTTCGGCCACTTCGTCGAATTCCTTCTCCACGTTGGCCGTGAAGTTGTAGTCCATGATTTCGGGAAAATGCTGCAGCAGGAAGTCGTTCACCACCAGTCCCGTGTCGGTCGGCACCAGTTTGCCGCGGTTCGACCCGTAGCGTTCGCTCAGGTCCTCGTGCAGCAGCTCGTTGGTGGCTGTGAGCTGCAGCTGGCGGTAGGCACGCGGGGTGCCTTCGTTCTCGCCCCTCACCACATACTGCCGCTGCTGGATGGCCGAGATGATGGAAGCGTAGGTGGAGGGGCGTCCGATGCCCAGTTCCTCGAGCTTGTGCACGAGCGAGGCTTCCGAGTAGCGTGCGGGAGGTGCGGTGAAGCGCTGCTGCGCCACCACCTGCTGGCGTTCCAGCTGCTGTCCCTCCGTCATGGGGGGCAGCAGGCGCGACTCGTCGTCCTGGTTGGCTTCGTCGTCGCCCCGGCTCTCGCGGTAAACGCGCAGGAAACCGTCGAAGCGCACCACTTCGCCCGTGGCCGTGAACCGTTCCCCGCGGTTGCTCACCTCGATGTTCACCGTGGTGCGCTCCAGTTGTGCGTCAGCCATCTGGCAGGCGATGGTGCGTTTCCAGATGAGGTCGTAGAGGCGTTTCTGCTCGTCGGTGCCGCTGATGGTGCGCCGCTTCATGTCGGTGGGGCGGATGGCTTCGTGGGCCTCCTGTGCCCCCTTGGCATGGGTGTGGTAGGTGCGTCGCTGGTGGTAAGCTTCGCCCATGAGTTCCTTGATCACTGGTCCGCACGTGTTGAGGCAGAGGTCCGACAGGTTCATCGAGTCGGTACGCATGTAGGTGATGAGTCCTTCCTCGTAGAGCCCCTGTGCCACGCGCATGGTGCGTGCCACGGCAAACCCCAGTTTGCGTGCCGCTTCCTGCTGCAGTGTAGATGTGGTGAACGGGGGTGCCGGACTTCGCTTGCTCGGACGTGTGGCAATGCTTTCGATGCGGAAGTCGGCCGTGCGGCATTCGTTGAGGAAAGCCTCGGCCTCGGCTTCGGTGGCGAAGTTGTGGTTGAGGTTGGCCTTGAGTGTCACGTTCTGCCCGTCGGCTTCCGGCACGTTGAAGAGGGCATACACCTTGAAGTAGCTCTGTGCCTCGAAGGCATTCACCTCCCTTTCGCGTTCCACGATGAGCCTGACGGCCACGCTCTGCACGCGGCCGGCCGAGAGTGAGGGACGTACGCGTCGCCACAGCACGGGTGAGAGCTTGAATCCCACCAGGCGGTCGAGCACGCGTCGGCACTGCTGTGCATCCACCAGGTTGAGGTCGATGTGTCGCGGGTGCTGTATGGCGGCTTGGATGGCGGGTTTGGTGATTTCGTGGAACACGATGCGGCGTGTGGTGCTGGGGTCGAGCCCAAGCACTTCGGCCAGGTGCCACGAGATGGCTTCTCCCTCGCGGTCCTCATCGGATGCGAGCCACACGGCCTCCGATTTTTTGGCTTGCGAACGGAGTTCGCTCACCACGCGTTTCTTGTCGGCGGGAATTTCGTATTGTGGTTCAAAGGTGTCGAGGTCCACCCCGAAGTTTTTCTTCTTGAGGTCGCGGATGTGTCCGTAGCTCGACATGACTTTGTAGTCGGCTCCCAAAAACTTTTCGATGGTTTTTGCTTTGGCTGGAGACTCGACTATGACCAAGTTCTTTTGCATAGTTTCTGAATTATGGTGCAAAAGTAGTGCTTGGGAGGAGAAAAGCAAAAGAAAAGGTGAAAAACTTTTTGTTTGGCTTAGATGTGGGGCGTCACCGTGAAGTTGTGCGTCTTCGTTTGGCGGTGGCGTGTTTCTGCTATTATTCTTTCCGCTAAGGTTCGCATTGGCTTTGCGGCGGTGTGTGTTACCGCGAAGGGCCACGAATTAACACGTAGCCTTGCGGTGGAGTTCTTACCACGAATGGCCACGAATTTACACGAAGCCATGCGGCGGATTGGCTTTACCACGAATGGCCACGAATTTACACGAAGCCATGCGGCGGATTGGCTTTACCACGAATGGCCACGAATTTACACGAAGCCTTGCGGCGGAGTTTTTACCACGAAGAGCCACGAATTTACACGAAGCCATACTTTACCCGTGTCTGGAAGACGCGGCACCCCTGCTTCTTCATTGAAAAATCCGCCGGATGGCTTCGTGTTTCTTCGTGGCCCTTCGTGGTAAGCTTTATTCTGCCGGATAGCTTCGCGGCCCTTAGCGGCCCTTCGCGGACAAATACATTCTGCCGGATGGCTTCGTGTAAATTCGTGGCCCTTCGTGGTAAGCTATATTCTGCCGTATGGCTTCGTGGAGGTAGGGCATGCCAACATCTTAGTTGACTATACGTTCCCATTCCAGTTTGCCGTGGCTTCCGAAGTTGATCAGAATTCCCAACCTGCAGCCAGTGGCATGCAGGTAGTTGATGACCTGGGCTCGGTGAGCATTCGTAAGTGCTTCCACCGCTTTCGTTTCAACGATGATGTCATCGCAGCACACGAAATCAGCCCTGAAACTTTGAGTGAGCAAGATTCCATCATACATGATCGGAAGAGGAGCCTCTCTTTCAAAGTCGATCCCGCGACGAGACATTTCGATGCCCAGCGCTTCTTGGTAAACGCTTTCCAGGAATCCGAATCCAAGGAGACTATGCACCTTCATGGCAGCACCGATGATGCGGTAGCATTCTTCTTCGTAGATGATCTGTGACATAGATTGTCTGTTGCATAGATGATCAGTGACATCTTTCAAACTGTAGGGTCGGGCACTTCCTTCAGCAGCTGGTCGGCCACGGCACAAAGCTCGTCGTACCATGCTTGGCCGAAACGGCGGATGAGCGGATCGCGCAGGAAACGGTAGATGGGCAGATTCAGCTCGCGGCCCTTCTTCACTGCCGGGCGACACACGTCCCAACGGTGGTACTGCAGTCCCACCAGTCCGTGCGAAAGCTGCTTCTCGCGGATGGGGTAGAGTGCACACGAAATCGGCTTGCACCACCGGGTGCGCCCCTCGCGGAAAGCCTTGTCGGTGGCACAGAAGCAGCAGCCCTCGGCATTGTAGCACGTGAACACGCAGTCCTTGCCGTTCACGATGCTCGTCACGAGGTCGCCCTCGCAGTCGGTGTAGGCCACGCCCTGCGTGTCGATCAGGCTCTGCGCCTTTGCGCTCAGCTCCGGCCACACTTCGTCGAGCACCCCTTCCAGTTCACTCACTTCGTCCATCGTGAGCGGGGCACCGCTGTCGCCCTCCACGCAGCATTGGCCCTTGCAGGCATCGAGGTCGCAGCAAAAACATTCGGTAAAGATTTCGGTGGAGAGAATCACATCTCCTACTTCTATGATGGGGGGAAGTTGATTGGCTTTCATTGTTGTTGGTGGGTTGACGGGTTGACGGGTTAACGGGTTAAGGTGGATGATGGTTTCACGCGGCATGTCGGGGCATTGCCACTCACCACGAGATGGGCTGCAGGCCGTGCTCGATGAGGTAGTCGTTGGCACGGCTGAAGTGGTGGTTGCCGAAAAATCCGCGGTAGGCCGAGAGCGGCGACGGATGGGCAGAGGCCAACACCAAGTGGCGGCTGCGGTCGATCACCTGCCCTTTGCGCTGCGCAAAACTGCCCCAAAGGATGAACACCAAGTGCTCGCGTTCCTCCGACAGACGGCGGATCACCGCATCGGTGAACGTTTCCCATCCGTGGCCCTGGTGCGATCCCGCCTGATGCGCGCGCACCGTGAGCGTGGCATTGAGCAGAAACACACCCTGCTCCGCCCAGCGGCGCAGCGATCCCGTGGCAGGGGCAGGGCGGCCCAAGTCGTCCTCGATCTCCTTGAAGATGTTCACCAGCGAAGGCGGCTTCTGCACCCCGTCCTTCACCGAGAAGCACAGCCCTTCCGCCTGCCCCGGTTCATGATAGGGGTCCTGGCCGATGATCACCACCTTCACCTCTGGGAAGGGGCAAAGGTTGAAGGCATTGAAAATTTCGGGCCCGGGCGGATAGCATGGGCCGGAGGCATATTCCTGTTTCACGAATTGCGTGAGCTGCTGGAAATAGGGCGCGTCAAACTCGCTTTGGAGTCGGCTGGCCCAGGAGGGGTGAATCTTTACTTGCATGATGCGTGCAAAGTTAATAAAAAAAGCCGCCCGACGCAAAAGCGCCGGGCGGCTTCAGTAGTTATGCTTCAGTTCAAAAAGGAACTATCGGTGAATCACTTCACGAGCACCTTCTTGCCACCTACGATGTAGAGACCTGCGGGCAGGCTCTTCGTAGCGTTCTCAGCCTTCACGTTCGAGCGAACCTTCACGCCAGAGATGCTGTACACATTCACGATGGCAGCGTTGGTGTTCACTGTAGCGTTATTGATGGCGTCGATCTGGCCGTCGATCACGAGCTGAGCGTCGCCAGTCTCGGTGGTTTCGGGCAGAGCAGAAGTGAAGTAGCCAGAGTTGGTGGCCACACCGTCGCCCTTGGCAGCGTCAACCACGGTCTTGCCGTTCTGGTAGAGCACACCGTAGCCCACGGGCACCTGGTCAACCGGAGCGAGCGTACCGCAAAGGCCGTTCACCGTCTTAGCCTCGGTGGCGTAAGTGAGGGCAGCGTAGTCAGCTTCTACAGCGTTGAGGAAGATGGCCTCGTCGTCGGATTCGTTGATGTAAACGAACGGCGTACCGCCTTCGATGTTGCCTTCGATCTTCTTCAGCTCGATGTTGCTGCCGTTGCGGCCGAGCACCTCGTAGCAGTTGTCGTCAGCCTTCACAGAGATAGGCAACGTGAAGATGTAAGTGGACTGTGCAGCCACTTCCTTCACCACTGCGCCGTCCCAGTTGGAAGCCACGTCCACGTCGACGAAGGTCCAAGCAGAGTTGTCGTTGCCGGAAGCAGAGTTCCAGGTCACGGCAGCACCCGTATTGCTCTGGCCGTTGGGCTGAGCGTTGAGGAACACGTTGTCGTTGAACACGAGGTTCACATAGCCGGCCACCTTGGCGGTGCGGATGGTGAACTTGCAGGTGTCACCTTCGGCAGACATACCCACAGCAGCGTTGTTGGCCTTGGGCACGTTGAGATACTGACCATTGAGGAGGTTCTGGAGCTGGAAGGTGTTGTCGTCGTTTCTTACGACCTTCCAAACGTAGTCGAGGCGATTGTCGATGTTTTCGTCAGCATCGGCGTTAGCCCACTGGTTGCGCTTGGCGTTGTTGCCAGCCGTGCGGAGACGGCCACCGTTGGGCTTTTCAGAGCTACCGCTCACCACGTAAACGAGTGCACCGTTGGCGGGGAGCACGATCTTGGCGTTGAAGGCAGCGAGGGCAGTAGCGATCTCTTCCTTCAGGCTAGTGATCATAGCCTTGGTCATCACGGTAGTCACCTTGTTCTGTACAGCGTCAAGCTTGCCCTGGAGTTCAGCCTTGGCACCTTCTTCGAAGTAACCATAGTCAGAGCCTTCCTCGGCAGCTTCGAGCTGCTTCTTGGCTTCGTTGAGTGCGGAAGTCACCTGTGAGGGATCGGGAATCTCGTTCTGGTAAGCCTCGTAAGCAGCAGTCAGGGCATCGATGGTGGCCTGAGTAGCGCTTTCAGCTTCCTTTTCAGCCTTGGCAGTGGCCAAAGCATCTTCGAAGGTCTTCAGCACCGTAGCGTCCACTGCAGTGTTGAGTGCGATTTCGGGGTTATCCCAGCATTCGAACACGCGCATTTCTGCGGCGTTCCAGCAAGCGTTGTTGAGGTTGTGGATGTCCTTCACGAAGTCCTGGTCGCTGCCGTAGCGGGTGCAAACTTCCATGCGGATCCACTGGTACTGCTCGGGCAATGTGATGCGGAGGGTAGCCACTGCATTGTTTTTGCTCACGTTGCCTTCAGTGCTTACGTACTTGTAGGTGAGTGCAGTGTTGAGCGTATCAATCTGAGTCCAGTTCTGACCGTCGTTGGAAGCCTGGATGCTTACCTTGCCGGGGAGGTTGTCAGTCTTGAGGCTGCCGCCGTTGCGGCGCGGCCACATCTTAATCATCACGTCCTTCACAGCCTTGCGGAGGTCCATGGTGATGTTCGGGTAGGTGGTAGTCACATCGAATCCCTGGTCGGTGGCAGTTGCATCCTTCCAGATAGAGTGGTAGAAGTTACCGTCTGAAATGTCGTTGTCAAGCAAACCAGCAAGCTGCTTGCCTTCCGCCGTTTCGATGCAGTTGGAAGAGAGCTGGTCAACAGAAGTTACGAGACCCATGGGGGTGCCGTCTTCGTTGGTGTCGAGTTCGCCGTTCTTGTTGCCGTTGAAGTCGAGGCAGTAAGCGCCAGCTTCGTAAGCAGCATTGGCTTCGTTGTAGATGTCGTTGAGCTGGTCGTTGCGCTTCGACTGCTCGATCTGAGCGTCGAACTTGTTGAGCTCGTCCATGTTCACCTTGTAGAAGCGCCAGCCGGAACCATCGGAGTTACCCGGTTCCCAGATGCAGACTGCATCGTGGTCGCCTGCACAGTGGAGGGCCGTCACGTCGAGAGAACCGCCCCAACCCTTCAAAGGCTTCTTGATGAGCGTGGTGCTCTCAATGCTCCAAGTGGTCTCGTCACCCCTCTTGCCTACTGCATAGATCAGGAAGCTTTCGGTCGGAGTTTCGATGGTCTTCACTTTGGCACCTGTACCGTTATCAGCCAAGCCGATGTAGCGCTTGGTGTAGTAGTTCTGCAGGAAGTAAGCACCCGGATTGGCCTTGTCTTCGATGATCTGCCATACGAACTTCACATCGTCCATGGTCATTTCGCGTTCTGCACCGGGAGCGGTAGGAACGGTCCATGCGGGCTCCCATTGGTAGGTCCAGCTCATGAGATTGTTCTTGTCATACACACCGTTCGTTTCCGAACGGCCGGAGCTGAAGAAGTAGAAGCCTTCTTCCACCTTGATGTAGTTTTCATCGCAGTCCTTCATGGCCTTCTTGAGGGCTTCGAGGGCAGCGTTGCAGGCATCCATGTCTTCGCTCATGGCAGCTTCGAGGTTGGTGCAAGCTTCGTAAGCAGCTACAGCCACGTCGTAGTACTGCTGCGGGGTCTGGCCCGGCTGCTCACCTACGATGTACTTGTTCTCGATGCCGTTCTGCAGGCCCAAGTCGTTGAGTTCTGCACGGAGGCACTCGTAGGCAGCCATAGGAGCGATGTTGGTGTCGTCATCTTCCGTGTACGGGTACACGGAAATCACGTTTAAGTTGTAGTTCGTGCCGAAGGAGGGAGCTTTGCCTTTCTCTCCAGAGAGGAAGAACGTGGTGCCGCCCTTCTTGGAGATGTCGCCATTGGCATCGGCGAAGATCACCTTGTTCACACCCGAATTGTCAAGTGTAACGCTGGCGTAGTTGTCGAGCAACGTAACGGAGTCGTTGAGTTCGGCTTCTGTCACGGTTGTTGCATCGTAAACCACGAACTTCCAGGCGCGGGTCTTGGAGCTGGTGTAGCTCATCGAACTGTTCTGGTTTTCAACGTACTCGCCAGTGGAAGTACGCTTCAAAACGAAGATGGGATTACCCTCATCGTTTTCACCGGCAGTTTCCACTTCGTAGAAGCTCTCTGCGGTGATGGCGCTTGCTTTTTCCAAGCCCTGGATCACATCGTACGTGCCGCCGGAGGCTGCAGCCGATCCGATCATTGCGAACTTCACGCCGTCGGTGAGTCCGTCGGTGGTCAGACCGTTCTGGAAGTCGCCAACAGCGTAGCGCTGAACGATTTGGGCTTGAACTGCAAACGAGCTGGCGATGAAGAGCACCGCCAACGTCAGGAGATTGTAAACCTTTCTCATAGTGCAGTAGAAGATTTAGTAAATAATTAATAGAGTTGAAAAGTTTTTCTTGCTAATCGCGGTCAAAGTTACGGACATTTTTTGAGGTTTGCAAATCGCGGTTGCTCTTTTTGGGGCGGAATGCGCAAAATATTTTATAAGCCGAAGAAAAGTTTGCACTGTTGTGGGGGGGTGGCTTTGACGGATTGCTTGAATGAGTTAGCTGTGGCTTGCTTGGTGATTGTTTGACGGGTGAAAATATTGCTATGTGGTAAGTTGCTTGCCCGAATGCATGTTATGTAGTCGTTTTGCTGTCGATGCCTGCGGCTGGTGTTTGCTGCAGGTTATCCACGTGAAGTTTTTCTTCGCCACGATGGGCCACGAAGGGCCGCGAAGGCCATGCGGATGAGTGCTTTACCACGAATGGCCACGAATCTGCACGAAACCATGCGGTTGAGTGCTTTACCACGAAGGGGCACGAATCTGCACGAAGCCATGCGGCGGAACGATTTTATCCGCTAAGGGCCGCTAAGGGCCGCGAAGGCCATGCGGATGGGTGCTTTCCCGCGAAGGGCCCGTTGTGCCACGAAGGACCGCGAAGACCATGCGGTTGAGTGCTTTACCACGAAGGGGCACGAAAATGCACGAAACCTTGCGGCGGAGCTCCTTGCTGCGTTGCTTTCTGAGCCATTGATGATTATGATGAACGTATGCTTTGGAAAAATGGAATATGAAAGTTCTCGCGCGCGTGCGCGTTATATATTCCGGCAATTCACTTTTTTACTGTCATCTGTCAGCGTGTCGAATGTAAGCTGACTTTTTGGGGGGATGCCAACTACGTGAACGAGG
>DAIRWG010000007.1:0-37232 GCA_036802405.1 Alloprevotella sp. | reverse complement strand
TTGGTTGGTGATGTGTTGAAGTCGCAATTGTCTGCTTCCGTATGCGATGCATTTCGTAGCCAGATGGGGCTTTCGGCAGATGAAATCATTCATCGTGTTTACAAGGAGCCGATGGCCAACCGGTTCTTGGCTTCCTTTGCCCCGTTTCTGTCCCAATATCAGGCAGAGGAGTCCGTTCATCAGTTGTTGGTCGACGAATTCTCTCGGTTTGTGGTGCGCAATCTGCTTTCCTACGGGCATAAAGATTTGCCAGTCCATTTTGTTGGAAGCATTGCCGTTCATTTTCGTCCGGTGTTGGTCGAAGTGCTCCATTCTTACGGCTTATACGTAGGCAAAGTCCTTCGTGCTCCTATGGATGGACTTCTGGATCAAATAATCATACAAAATCCTATGATGAGATGAATTCCTTTCAGATTGAGTTTGTCTGAACATACTTGTCAATTCTCCTTTATGGAAGTATCGGGCTGTAACGAATCCCTTTGGCGGATAACTTCGTGCTATCTTTGCGCCCCTTCAAGGTAGATGACATTAGCATCCGTTCTCTATCGCCAAAGAGTGTAATTAGCCTAGGTGAAATTGCCTCCCACGCGCGCGCATACGTACACCGCAATTATGTTATTTGCTGTCATTTGTCAGCGCGGAGCATTTCTGCATCAAAACACAACTACAAGGCTTTTCCCAACCAGTCCCGGACTATTTCGAACATCACCATGGTGCCGTAGCAACGCCACCACGGTACCGTAGCAACACCACCACGGTATCGTAGCAACAACGCCGAGGTGCTTGAAGGATGAAAGCAAGAAGTGCAATTACGCTGTAACGCGCGCGTGCGAGGAATGATTGTTGTCAGCGTCCCATCGTGTGACATTCGTATATAAACGTGACGGCTGATTTTGCTATTTGCAAAATAGTCGCTATATTTGCAAGGTCAAGCTTGGTTGCAGGATTTCTTTGACTTACGCCTCTTTCCTTTATTGGGACGTAGGGCTTACTTAATAATAGTTATAATGAATAACGAAACAATTGATACATTGGTGGCACGGCGTTCAGTGCGTGCGTTTGATTCAGCGAGAATGCCCGAAGAGTCGCTTCTGGCAGAAGTGGTGAAAGCCGGAGAATACGCCCCAACGGGGCATGGCCGTCAGTCGCCTCGCATGGTGGTGATAACTAATCGTGAAGTGCGCGACCGCCTTTCGAAGTGGAACGCGAAAGTGCTGGGCACTGAGTCGGATCCTTTCTACGGTGCTCCGGTCATCATACTTGTGCTGGCTGATAGAACCATACCGACCTATCTCTACGACGGGTCACTTGTGATGGGTAACTTGATGAATGCCGCACAATCTGTAGGTTTGGGCAGTTGTTGGATACATCGTGCCAAGGAAGTGTTCGACACAACTGAAGGCAAACAGATGCTTAAAGAATGGGGGATAGAGGGGGATTATGAGGGAATTGGACATGTGGCTTTGGGATTTGCTCTCAAGGAACCTGCTCCAGCCAAAACTCGGAAGGCAGACTATGCTGTGTGGGTGAAATGACAAGCATGGTGTAAATCGTTTTCGGCTGCCGCATGCTGCAGTTCACCCCGTCAAGGGTGAAATTGGATGGCCAGGTATGCATGAGAATCCCATATGTCTGGTCGCTGCGAGATGTATGCAATGTATGTGTTGTGTTTTTCCAGTGGTATGTTCCACATCTGAGTGCAATTTGCTCACTTACGGCTACCCGATTCTCGGCAGTATGTTTTGCAGTCCCGATCACTTGCCAACGAGAAAGTTGGAAGAATCACAAAAGGCCGTAACAGAATAATTCTCTGTTACGGCCTTTTGATTATTGCTTAGTCGTTGCAGTCAGATGCAAATTGGTCAGTTCTTTTTTGCAGCTGGTTTGCGAGTCGTCTTGCGAGCAGGCTTGGCTGTGGTGGGTGCTTCCTCTTGTGCATCTTCGCTCTTTTCCAGTCGTGCCAACATGCTTTGCAAGCGGTTGATTTCCTTGTTCTTCATGGCGAGTTCATCACCTTGGTTCTTGATGGTAGTGAGCAAGGAATTGAGCTCCTCGTTATCGATGTCGAGCGGGTAGCGCTCGTTTACGCGGTTGATGAAGTCGCCCAAAATGTTCATGTAGTTGGTAAAGGCATCGTAGGGAGAATCGTAGATTCCTCTGTAACCACCGTAGCTGTTGGGTTTCGTGCTCATGAAGCGCAGGTTGTTGGAAGCCTGGAGGTAATCGAAATCCTGCATCAGACGTTTGTCGCGGCAAATGCGTACACGATCGGCCACACTGTAGAGCTTGTCGAAAGCCTCGCGCTGCATGCCGTTGCCCAGCCAGGGAGAGAGATCGCGTTCTTCGTCCACCCATGACGTGGGATAGCTGACTGTGAGATCGCCTGCTGATTTGACTTTGGAGCAGATTTCCGATGGTGTGCTGAACGTGATGCCGCGTTGCTTGAATTGCGCGGGCAAGGCTTTCATGAATTCCAGGATGTTGGATGACAAGGGTTGGAAAATGCCCAGTGCACAAAGCTCCATGAAGATGTTAATCACCTGTTCCTCTTCGGGAAGGTTGGCAATCCATCCAGCGTAGGTGTCTGCAAAGAGGGGATATTCACTCCACGACGAGTCGTTGAAGCGGAAGGAGATGTCCTCGGAAAGTGAATAGTCTCGAAGCAACAGTTTGAGGTCGGGTGCACAGTTGCAGTTGTACACGAAATGCGGGCTCTTCCATCCCAACACGTGTTTGGCACCTTCTGCCAACATGCCTTTGAAGCCCATGGATGACACCAGTTCGCCGATTTCATCTGAATAGACCAGGCAAGAGTTGCGGAAGATGGTGGGTGTCTGGCCGAAGAGGAGTTTCACCTTCTTGCAGAGGCGGGTGACTTCATCGCGGAAGCATTCCTCGTTTTTTAGGCAAGAGAATCCGTGTGAATATGGTTCGGCAAGGAATTCTACGCACCCCGTGTTGTTGAGTTGCTGCAGAAGTTCGATCACTTGAGGAGCATGGCTCTCCAACTGTTCAATGGCGCAACCCGAGAGAGAGATAGCGCATTTGAAATAGCCAGGATTGGCCTTGGCCATTTCGATGAGAGCCTCCAGGGCGGGAACATAGGAACGTTCGGCCGTTTCGCTGATCGATCGAGCGTTCTCATAATCATCGTAGTAGTAGTGGTCTGTGCCGATGTCGAAGAAACGGTAGCGTTTCAGATGGATGTTCTGATGTATCTCGAAATAAAGACAGACAGTTTTCATGATGGAATTTGTAAAGAGAGTTTATGTTGATGCTTAGTGAATGAGGCTGTTGTAGACATCGTAGATGCGTTTCCCGACTTTTTCCCAGGTAATCTGGTCCACTTCGTTCTTTCCTTCCACTTTGAGGTATTCGTGAAGTGATTCGTTGGTGCACAAGGAATACATGGCATCGGCCATGGCATTGATGTCCCAATAGTCAGTCTTGATACATTTGTCGAGGATTTCAGCACATCCGCTTTGTTTGCTGATGATTGAAGGAACTCCACACTGCATGGCTTCAAGAGGTGAAATGCCGAACGGTTCGCTGACGGATGGCATGACATAAACATCACTATCAGCAAAGGCTTCATACACCTGCTTGCCCTTCATGAAGCCTGGAAAATGGAAACGGTCGGCAATGCCTTTGGCTGCTGCCATTTCAATCATGGCATTCATCATATCGCCCGATCCAGCCATACAGAATCGGATGTTATGGGTGCGGCGAAGCACTTGTGCTGCGGCTTCCACAAAATATTCGGGGCCTTTCTGCATGGTGATTCGTCCAAGGAATGTCACCACCTTTTCCTTGCGGTCTTTGTGGCTTTCACGGCGTTCGTGCACCATCTGGAGAATTTCGGGTGAGAGGGGGTAAACGGCATTGTGCATCGTAATCACTTTGGCCGGATCCTGATGATAGTGGTTGATGACAGTCTGGCGCGTAAGTTCCGACACGCACATGATGCAGTCGGCATGATCCATACCATCTTTCTCAATGCTATAGACGGTGGGGTTGACATTGCCTCTTGAACGATCAAAATCAGTGGCATGCACGTGAATCACAAGTGGCTTTCCGCTGACATTCTTTGCGTGTATGCCAGCCGGATAGGTGAGCCAGTCGTGGGCATGGATGATGTCGTATTCCTGTTGGCGGGCAATCACACCAGCCACGATGGAGTAGTTGTTGATTTCGTCCTGAAGATTCTCTGGATAGCGTCCTGAAAACTCTATGCAGCCCAAGTCATCGGTCAAACGATAGTTGAAGTCGGCATAGATGTGATCGCGCAGGTCAAAGTAGAGCTGGGGATCCATCTTTGTGCCGAGTCTTTCTTTCACATAGTCGAAATTGACATCACGCCACACGATAGGCGTTTCGCTCAGCCCGATGATGTTCATAAAGCTTTTGTCCTCGTCCCCCCAGGGGCGTGGCAGGCAGAAGGTGATGTGTACGTCTGGTTGGGCGGCCAATCCTTTGGTGATTCCATAGCTGGCCGTACCCAGTCCACCGAGGATGTGAGGAGGAAACTCCCATCCGAACATTAAAACTTTCATAGGTATTTGGTTTGCATTTTCTGGCGGTGCAAGTTCTTCTGTTCTGTGCTATCGCTGCAGTGGGGATTTGCGATGGCATCAGAAGGAACTAAAAGATCGCTTGTGGTTGGGAGTGCCTACTCCATAGATTTGTTGTATTTCTCAAGTTGGCGAAAAGCGCGCAGGATGCCGCTTACGTTCATGGCAAACGAAATGGCTCCGCGTCCGCTGAAGGGTGGGTTACCGTCAAAGAGTTCGGGAATCGTTCCGACACAATGATAGAATAGTTCTTCCTCAAAACCGATCAGCTGACGTTCAATGTAGTTCACGCCACTCATCTTGTAAACACGTAGGTAGGCTTCCAGGTAGAATCCGGTGAGCCACGGCCAGGCAGTACCTTGGTGGTAGGCAAAGTCGCGTTGTGTCTGCGGACCGACATACATGGGGTTGTAGCCTCCGCTATTGGGTGAAAGTGAGCGGATGCCCTTAGGTGTCACCAGTTCCTTGGTGCAAATGTCGAGCACGCCCTTGCGCTCCTTCATATCAAGCGGAGAGAAGTCGAGGGCGATAGCCAAAAGCTGGTTGGGCCGAACGCTCCAATCCATCATCTGTCCGTCTACATAGTCAAGCAAATAGCCGTGTTCGTTGAGGAAGGTTTCCTTGAAGGCAGGCACCATGGTTTCCGACAGTTCGTGTGCCTTGTTTGCGATGATTTGGTCCTCTTCGCTGCCGTTTTCTTCCAGAATCTGCTCGAAGAATTTAAGAGCATTATACCATAATGCGTTGAATTCCACAATGTATCCGGAGCGGGGGATGATGGGGCGTCCGTTGCTTTGTGAGTTCATCCAAGTAATGGCATGGTCCCGTCCGTTGGCATAGAGCAAACCACTCTTGTGGACAAAGAGGTTGGGGTGGCGTCCGTCGTGGATGTAGGTCATGATGTCCTTGATCAACTGACCATACTTTTCATAGCACTGCTTGCGCGAAGTATGCTTGCCGTACTGCTGCAGGCACCAGATGGCCCAAAGCAAAGTGTCGGGCTGCTCCATTTCGTAGATGCCCACCGACATGGGTTCCTTGTTGATGAAGTCGTAGATGCCTTTCTGTGCGGTCTGCATGTAAAGTTCGAAACGTTCTGTTTCACCTATGGAAAGGGTCAGACCGGGCATGGCAATGAAGGTGTCGCGTGCGCGGGGCTTGAACCATGGATATCCTGCGAGAATATAGTTTTCGCCGTCGTGGCTGACACGGAATTGATGAGCCGCGTTCACCAAGCAGTGGTAGAAACTGTCTCTGTGGTCGAGGCTGCTGATCTCGTTCTGCATCATGCCTTCAATCTGTTTCGGCTCAATCGGGGCAACACCCGCACTGAACACAATGCTTTCGCCCTTTTCGATGGGGCATTCGAAATACCCTGGCACGAACAGGTCCTCAGAGGCATAGTAACCGCGTTCGCTTTCCTTGGGATATTCCAAACCGCGATACCAATCGGGCTGGTAATGCCAGTCAGCTTTTTTGCTGGTTTGCATGAAAAGGTCGGGATACCCTTTGTAGAGGCACATGCTGATGCCGTTCTCTACTTCAGTGTAGCTACGGTTGGCCACACCATTTTCATGGGTCCATTGGCGCACGCTTCTGAAAGCGAGAAATGGCCGCAGACGGAGTGTGGTGGCTGAATGGGCTTCAAGTAGGGTGTAGCGGATGTAGAGGCGATGTATTGAGGTGTCGAATGCCAATTCCTTGCGCAGAAGAACACCCCCCACGCGATAGGTCCATGTCGGCACTTGCTCCCATTCGAAGCTCGTGATGTACTTGTGCCCTTTGGGACTGTAGTTCTCTCCTTGGTATTTATGCAGCCCCAAATTGAATTCGGCCCCATGCTGGATGACAGTCTCGTCTAATGATGAGAGCAACACATGGTTCTCATCGTCAATCTCTGGCACCGGCATCACAAGCAGACCGTCATATTTACGGATATTGCATCCCACAAGCGTTGTCGAACAATAAGCTCCTGAGCGGTTGGTTATCAGCATTTCCTTGAAAAGGGAATCCTGCAGGTTGGTCATTTGCGCCTTATCGAATCTTAGATAGCACATGGTAAGGGAAAGTGATTATAAGGTCTTTAAAATGCCTTTTGTTAGTTGTTTTAGGAGGGAATGCCATGTGCCTGTCCTTCATGTTGAGGAGGGGGTAGGGAGCATCGCACTCACCCTTTGTTGAATAATCGCTCTCAAAAGTAGGAATTTTTTTGTAGTTGAGAAAGACATTCTCCGAAAAAAATCATTTTCTGCCTCAATCAAGCGTCGGAAAACAAAATTTACCCCGAATCTCTTGCCTCCGTCCTCCATTTTTTCTAATTTTGCAACGAATAGGGTCATTTCAAATAAGGTGGAGATGACAAATTCACTACCTACGGCTTAACTAAACAGAAATCTGCGGGAACCCAACATCCTGCAAATATCATGATTCTCAATCACTATGACAAGATACGATGATTTTGACGTGAAATCTATCACGAGTGACATGCGCGACATTTGGTCATTGCTTGACAGCGATGAGCAGCAAATTATGCTGGATGCCTTGGCGGTATACAAATTCAAGCGTAACGAGATTATATATCACGAAGGCGACAGTCCTGACAACCTTTTGTGCTTGATATCCGGCAAGGTAAAGATTTATCGTGACGGGTTTGGAGGACGTTCTTTGATCAATCGGGTTTTGCGTCCTGTGCAGTATTTTGGCTATCGTGCGTCCATGGCCAATGAGCCCTACGTCACGGCTGCTGCAGCCATTGACGATAGTGTTATTGTCATGATTCCCATGGCTCGTCTTTATGCAGTGATGCTCCATAACAATCGTTTGTGCTCTTATTTTATTCGAGCCTTGGCTGTAGACTTGGGATTGGCAGACAAACGCATTGTAAGCTTGACGCAGAAACACATTCGTGCTCGTTTGGCTGAATCTTTACTGAGTTTGATTGATGTGTATGGCTTTGAAAATGACGGGGTAACACTCAATTCGCAAATACTGCGTGAAGATATGGCCAATCTTTCCAACATGACCACCAGCAATGCCATCCGAACG
This sequence comes from Alloprevotella sp., assembly GCA_036802405.1. GTDB lineage: Bacteria > Bacteroidota > Bacteroidia > Bacteroidales > Bacteroidaceae > Alloprevotella. The sequence goes on along the minus strand of DAIRWG010000007.1, from coordinate 29,616 downwards.
CTGATGGGATTCGCTGACGAAGGCATCATCGAGGTGCATGGTCGCAAGATCAAGCTTTTGAGGATGGACCAGTTGAAGGAAATTTCAGAAAACGGGTGATGGCACTTGAATAGCTGCACTCACAGATGCAAGTATACTACAAGCGGGCCAAAAGCAAACTGCTGCTTTTGGCCCGCTTGTTTTGTTATGAAATGAACGGACACCAATTCCTTTAAAAGAATGTGCCGCACGACAAGGCGTTAGTCGCAGATTCCGATGCCTTTATGAATTGGCTTCATTAGGCTTTCGGTGCCAATTGGATTTCCAATTCGTCGAGTTGCTTCTGATCTACGCGTGAAGGAGCATCGAGCATGACATCGCGGCCGGAATTGTTCTTGGGGAATGCAATGCAGTCGCGAATACTGTCGAGTCCCGCGAAGATTGACACCCAACGGTCAAGCCCGTAAGCCAAACCTCCGTGAGGCGGTGCACCATACTTGAAGGCATTCATCAAGAAGCCGAACTGTTCCTGTGCGCGTTCGGGGGTGAAACCGAGCACCTTGAAGATTTTTGCCTGAAGCACGGCATCATGTATACGGATGGAGCCACCACCCACTTCTACGCCGTTGCACACCATGTCGTAGGCGTCAGCAAGTACAGAGGCGGGGTCAGTGTCCAACTTAGGCACATCGCAGGGTTTCGGTGCTGTAAACGGATGGTGCATGGCAAGCAGGCGACCTTCTTCCTCGCTCCATTCGAACATGGGGAAATCCACCACCCAAAGCAGGGCAAACTTGTTCTTGTCGCGTAAGCCCAAACGCTGTCCCATCTCCAGTCGGAGTTCGCAGAGCTGCTTGCGTGTCTTCATGGCATCCTCACCTGAAAGGATGAGAATCAGGTCGCCAGGTTTGGCTTCCATCTTATTCACCATTTCGGCAAGTACTTCGGGAGCGTAGAACTTGTCGATGGAACTCTTTACACTGCCGTCCTCGTTGACTTTGGCATAAACAAGTCCTTTGGCTCCAATCTGAGGCGATTTGACAAAGTCGGACAATTGGTCAATTTGCTTGCGGGTGTAGTGCGCGCAGCCCGTGGCACAGATGCCGCCGATGTAGTTGGCCTGATTGAATACGGCAAATTCGCCTTTTCCTTTCAGCGTGTCTTGAAGCTCTACGAACTCCATGCCGAATCTCATGTCGGGTTTGTCAGAACCGAATCGGCGCATGGCTTCATGCCAGGGCATGCGAATAAACGGCGCATCGCCCAAATCGTATCCGCGCACTTCCTTGAAGAGGTATTTGGCCATTTCTTCGAAGGTGCGGATGATGTCATCCTGCGTTACGAATGACATTTCGCAGTCAATCTGCGTAAATTCCGGCTGACGGTCGGCGCGCAAGTCTTCATCGCGGAAGCATTTGGCAATCTGGAAATAGCGGTCAATACCAGCTACCATGAGCAATTGCTTGAGCGTTTGAGGACTTTGCGGCAGGGCGTAGAACTGTCCCGGGTTCATGCGTGAAGGCACAATGAAATCTCGCGCGCCTTCGGGCGTAGAACCGATGAGCACCGGTGTTTCGATTTCAAGGAAACCTTTGGAGTCGAGGAAGTTGCGAACAGCTATGCAAAATTTATGTCGCAGTTCCAGATTCTTTCTGACGCTCTCGCGGCGGATATCGAGGTAGCGGTATTTCATTCGCAAGTCATCGCCGCCGTCCGTGTTGTCTTCAATAGTGAAGGGAGGAGTGTCTGACGCATTCAGCACGTTGAGACTGTTGACAATGATTTCAATGTCGCCAGTAGGCATTTTGCTGTTCTTGGAATAGCGTTCATTCACTTGACCCGTCACTTGAATCACAAACTCACGTCCGAGCTTGTTGGCTTTGGCACAAAGTTCTGCATCCGTTTCTTCATTGAAAACGAGCTGCGTGATGCCATAGCGGTCGCGAAGGTCAATGAAAGTCATGCCTCCCATTTTTCGGCTTCGTTGCACCCATCCGGCCAAAGTCACTGTCTGGCCTACGTGTTCAATGCGCAATTCGCCGCATGTGTTGGTTCTGTACATGATTCTGTTTGTGTTAGCATATTGGCGCTGAGTAGGGCTCGAATTTGTATTCTTTGTCCTCTTTGCGTCATATGGTTCCGTATTTCAAGTGCGAAATTACCAAAATCCTTTGAATTTGGAAAGTGTGGATGGATTATTTTGCTTCGTTCCCACCCATTCCTGTGAATTGGCCTTGTGAATGGCATATCGAGAGGGCGTGGATTCAGCCGAACAAAGGTACGAGTCTAATCGTTCTTTCCGTATACCTGCTTGTGAATGGCGTGTATCATGTGGCTCCATGTTGCTTCGTCCTGTAGGTCTTGGCTGCACATGAGCTGCAGCGGGATGGGGGAAAGTTCTGAGGCATAGCTGGGCTGTTGGTAGGGGAAGGGCATCAGGTGCATGCCGAGGCGTTCGTAGAATTGGATTCTTCGGTAAGCCTGAAAGTCGGTGGGTGGCTCCACTTCAAGTACCAATGGCTTGCTTCCTGCTTTCTGCAGTATTTCCTTGAATGCCATGGAGCCGAAGCCAAAGCCCCATAGTGGGGGAATGATTGCGAAATGTTCCACGTAGACAAAGTCGGAAAAATCCCAGGTTGTGATAAATCCCAAGAACTGGTTGGTGTGGCTCTCTTTGATCAGATGCAAAGTAAAGGCCTCTTTCTCACGGATGTAATTCACCCATTCTGCCGTTGGGCGGCGCTCTTCTTGTGGAAATGCGGATTCATAGAGCGTCACCGACATTTTGATTTCTGATTCTGTGGGGTGGTAGGAAAACTTGATATCCATTGCTGAAAACTTTAGTAGTGGTTCGCTATGGCTGATGCGCGGAAAGGTCAGTCATCTTTATGAAAGTGAGTGAGAGGATGTGCGACAGGCGTTCGTGCAGCAGGGCATGGTCGTCTTGCCTTACACTGACAGTCAACACGGTGCCAGTGTCCGTATAGTCGCGATGGATGATTTCAGCACCCGCTTCACGCACAAACCGCATGGCCACGTCGGCATCTGCATAAGGCACGTCCACGCGGAACGTATCCTTCATGATGCATTCCATCAGTTCGCACGAATCAAGGGCTTCTGCCGCCACTGTCTTATAGGCCACGCCCAGCGGACCCGTTCCCAGTTTGACTCCACCGAAATAGCGTACCACGACCACAAGCGTATAGGTCAGTTGTTTAGCTGCAATCTGTCCCAAAATCGGACGCCCGGCTGTGCCCGACGGTTCTCCGTCATCGTTGGCGCGGGTGCTCTCACCGCGGTTACCTACCACGTAGGCATAGCAAACGTGTCGGGCATCGTAATACTTTTTCTTGTAAGAACTGACGATCGTTTTGGCTTCGTCCTCATCGGCCACGTGATGGGCAAAAGCGAGGAATCTCGAACGTTTTTCAGTCAGTTGAGCCTCTGCAGCTTGGGAAATGGTGATGTAGGTGTCGTTAGGCATGATGCATTGCGGGATGGTGATTGTATGAGCCGTTTTCCAGTTTCATCATTTGTCGGCTTGTTGGCAGAAAAGGACACATTTGCATGTTCTCGTGCATTGTCCTGAAGTCGGATCGAAAGCATGCAAAGGTGTCCTTCTCTGGGAAAATCATTGGTTGTCAGCCCATCACTTAGTTGAAGTGATAGAGGAAGGTGGCAATGCCTGTAAGAGCCGGCTTGCGCTGGTCCTTGATTTCGATGGTGAATTTGATTTCCACCTTTGTGATGCCGCGCAGGTTGGCAATGCTGTGGAGTGTGGTGACGAGTCGGATGCTCTGTCCGCTGAGCACAGCCTGTCCGAACTTCATCTTGTCCATGCCGTAGTTCACCATCATCTTGAGGTTGTTCACCTTGATGATTTGTTCCCACATGTAGGGCAGGAGTGAGAGGGTGAGATAGCCATGCACGATGGTCTGTCCGAACGGCCCTTCCTTGGCCCGTTCCTGATCCACGTGAATCCACTGATGATCAAGTGTGGCATCAGCGAAGGCATTGATGCGGTCCTGGTCCACCTCGAGCCATTCCGATTTGCCGAGTTCCTGGCCCACATATTTTTCAAATTCTTCGTAAGAGTTGATTGTAAGCATTTTCTATAGAGTGTATGATGAGGTTTATTGTCGAATGAGAAGTGGCATGAAGGCGTGCATTCCCGTTGCAGTTTACAACGGGCGTGATTAGTTCTTCTTCATGCCTCTGCGGCTTGATTATCTGGTAGCCGAAGTTTCCGTCATGGTGAGCGATGAAATCAGGAATTGCGGTGTCAGCGTGGCCACACACTGGTAGCTGCCGAATGTTTTTCCCTCGTTGTCGCGTTCGATGTGCTGGTCAACGGTGAATGTCACCTTGTACCCAGCATTGGGGTCGGAAGGATTTGCGTGCTGCACATCAATGTCACGGTTTACCACAAAGCTACAGCTTTGGATGTGCTCGTTAAACATGCCGTTGATCGTGCTCATCACCTCAGCCTTTGTGGCATTGTGCGTGTGCAGGAAGGTGGTCATGGTCGATGTGATGTTTTGCGTGATCAGGGCCTCGTTGCGCTGTTCGAATCCGTGGAAGAAATCGTTGCACACCTGTGTGGCTTGCTCTCGGTCAGCCACCGTGATCTCGTTGTCGTGCACCCGTCCTTGGGCAATGGAGGCTTCGGATGCATACATGCCGTCGCTGTGCAAGTCCAGATAGTGCTGGTAGGCTTCGGCTGTGCCAGCTTGCTGGGCTGCCACCCAATCGAGCGAGTCGATCTTGATGTCGCAGAGCCGGGCATATTTGGCATCAGAGTAGGTGTCCTTGAATTTCTTGAAGTCCATGACGTTGTCGCTCAGCGCAATGCCATTCCAAGCCTGAATCATGGCTTGAAGTTGGGCCAGTCTGTCGCGCACTTCCTGAGCATGCTCGCTGTTGGGAAATTTGGCGAGATAATCCTCGAAGTCCTGCGGGTTGTCGTTGTTCTCCAAGATGGCATAGGCCGTTTCTTCTTCATCGTTCTGCATGGAATGGATGACGAAGTAGGCGCCGGCTCCGGTGCCGATTAGTGCCATGATGACTCCGATGATGAGTCCCTTGTAGCTCTTGCGCTTGGGGGCATTTTCCGGCATTGTGCTTTGCACGTTCTCCGTTGAAGGATTCTGAACGTTCTGGGATGCAGAGGCAGTGTTTTGTCCCGCATTCTGCACGTTAGGATTTTCTGATGTGTTGGAAATGTTGTTACCCGTTTCCATCATTGTGTAATTCTGTTACTGTTGGTAAAGTTGAAACATGTAGCGATGTTTGCTCTTTCCGCCAAAATTGAGGATGACAAGAGGTGTGCAGCACGCCCCAATCAGGATGCCTGCTCCCTCTCGTCATTCCTTTATCCGGTCTTCGGAAGAAAAGTCACATCATTACGCGTCACTTGTTTTTGTGGCGATTGGCACGACGCTGCCTGATTTCCGCTTTTTTCTTGGCAGAACCTGATCCGTGAAGCCCCGTGATGTAGGTCTTCTTCTTGGCTTTGGTTTTCACCTTTTCTTCCGTAGGCTTGTTTTTCATTTTAGCCCCTTTGAAGGTGATTCCGCCCATCATGGCCTGTGTGATTTCCTCATCGCTTGCTTTTCGTGTCGTAGTCATAATTGCCTGATGTGTCAATGTGTGGTTGTGAATTAGTGGTGGAAAAGGCGGATGCCCGTGAAGGCCATAGCCATTCCATACTTGTCGCAAGTGGCAATCACATGATCGTCGCGAACGCTTCCACCAGCCTGAGCCACAAATTCCACACCGCTCTTGTGTGCACGTTCGATGTTGTCGCCGAAGGGGAAGAAGGCATCCGAGCCGAGGCTCACCTTCGTGTTGCGGGCAATCCATTCCTTCTTTTCTTCCATCGTGAGCACCTCGGGCTTCTCTGTGAAGAACTGCTGCCAAGCGCCGTCAGCCAGCACGTCATCGTGGTCTTCGGAAATGTAGATGTCGATCGTGTTGTCGCGGTCGGCACGTCTGATCTTTTCAACCCAAGGCAAGTTCATCACCTTCGGGTGCTGGCGTAGCCACCAGATGTCAGCCTTGTTGCCGGCCAGTCGGGTGCAGTGGATGCGACTCTGCTGTCCGGCACCGATGCCGATGGCCTGGCCGTCTTTCACATAGCACACAGAGTTGCTCTGCGTATATTTCAGCGTAATCAGTGCGATGCGGAGGTCGCGTTTGGCTTCTTCGGGAAAATCCTTATTCACCGTGGGGATGTTTTCGAAGAGGTTGTCGCCAGTAAGGTCCACTTCGTTTCGTCCCTGTTCGAAAGTGATGCCAAACACTTGCTTGTGCTCAATGGGAGCTGGGCGGTAGTTCACGTCCATCTTGAGGATGACATAAGTACCCTTTCTCTTTGAGCGGAGAATCTCCAGTGCTTCGGGTGTATAGTCCGGGGCAATCACGCCATCGCTCACTTCGCGTTTGATCAGCAAGGCTGTCGCTTTGTCGCAAGTGTCTGACAGCGAGATGAAATCGCCATACGACGACATGCGATCGGCACCGCGTGCGCGTGCATAAGCAGTGGCAATGGGAGAGAGCGGTTCGGCGATGTCATCCACAAAGTAGATCTTGCGGAGCGTATCGCTCATGGGGATGCCTACGGCAGCTCCAGCTGGCGACACGTGCTTGAAAGAAGCTGCAGCAGGAATGCCCGTGGCGGCGCGCAGTTCCCGTACGAGTTGCCATCCGTTCAGAGCATCCAGAAAGTTGATGTAGCCAGGGCGTCCGCCAAGCACTTCAATGGGAAGTTCACCCTGCTCAGCGTAGATGCGTGCAGGCTTCTGGTTGGGGTTGCAACCATACTTTAATGCAAGTTCGTTCATAGGAGTTTTAGTTATTGTAATGTCTGTTTGTTTCAATGATTCATTCGGCCACTTCGGCATCCTTCAGCTGCTTGCAGAAGTTCTTCACGTCGGCCAATGCAGTGGCCTTCTCCACTTCAAACTCCCGACAAAGAGCATCTGCCAGTTCTTCTTCGCTCATGTCGTTCTTCATCAGCAGGTTGAAGAGGAACACGCTGCTTTCGCCATTGAGCACGCTGAGCTTCGTGTAGTCCACGTTGGAAAGGGAAGTGCTGAATACCACGTTCTCTCCGCAAACGTTTCTCAGTTCGAATCCGTCTTTGATTTTCATTGATAGGTCAAATTAATGAGGTGTATGATAAGGAATCTTTTCTTGTGCTTGGAGTGCGTGAGCATGTCTGTTCACCGCGTTCGTATGAAGCACAACCGATGAATGAACAGCAGATAGCGGCGCACGCATCGCAAATGCGTCCAGATGCAGGAATAGCATTTCCATTTGAAGGAACTGGTGGAGTCGGGCACAGTACGTCCCTTTCGGTAGAAAGCTTCGGCACGTGCCACCACCTGTTCAGCCAGGCAATGCTCCGTGCTGTCCACGTTTCCGTCGCCCATCAGTGTCAGTCTGTTGCCATCCATTCGGATGATGCGGTGCAGCACATAGAAGTCGGGCAGCACCTCTGCCAATACGGCATCGTTCACCCTCAGATCCTCTATTTTCACGGGAGCGAGCAAAGCCTTGTCACGTTTGTCCTCCAAGAATGGGCGCATACTCACACCGTAAAGCCGGATGGTGGCCGTCTTGCCCGATAGGATGTCCTGTTTGACAGCCTTCAGAAGAATGGAGTTGGGATACCCCTTGCGCGGACATGGCTTTTCTGCGTTTACCTTGTTTCGGCGGCCCGTCACAACGCGGAGAAATCGGGAAAACATACCGGCGCTCATGAGCGGCCTCCTCCCTCCACTGTCTGCTGGCACAATAGTGCCGCCTCCGCGTTAGGCAGGCAGTCAAGTGAATACACGGGCACATGCTTCACTACAGCCTCTACGTTGCTGATCACTTGGGCACGGTTGCGATCATCCCATTTAATCATGGAGCAGGAAGGGAAAAAAGCCGAAAAGGCATGAATGGCATTCAGCCGCTTGATGTCATTGGCGGGAGCCTGATGCAGGCTCACGATGGCATTTATGGGAAACTGCAGGTTGCGGTAGCAAGGAGTTTTTCCGCTCCAAGGCGTGCCGTACACCATCATGCGGCCGTCAGCGAATGCCCTTACCGCGGGATTGTCATCGTTGAGCAGTTCGGTTTCCGCTATGTTTTCCATCCACAGGCGCGAATGCGTGCTCTTGCCCGTTCCGCTCTTGCCCAGGAAAAGGTTGGCCGCACCCTTGTGAAACACCACGGAGGAATGCACTAGCAGCACTCCGCGTGAAGCCGATGCGAAAGCAAATGCCATCATGATGAGGTTGTTGAGCCCACACGACCGTGCTTCCATCGTGCCAAAAGTCTTTACGTTGAATCGGGAATAGTCGTCGTTGCATTCGCCTATGGCCGCCTGTGTTCCATCGGGAAGCGCAATGACAAACTTGTATCCCCCGTCTTTGCGGCGAAGAATCTCGTTGTTCAAGTCGCTGGCTTCAAATTTGAGCAGACTTTCATCATCGGGAGTGATATCCACGTCATGCAGGTTGACATCCATTTCGAAGGCAAAGTCTTCGCTCAGTTCCTTGGATTGGGCAGGAGTGATGTGAAAGGCGGGGTAGGAGGGCAGGCACTGAGTCGTTTCGTGCCAGTCGTCTGTGTGCAAGGCAAAGGGCACATCCGCCACTTTCAGAATGATCGTTTTCAATTTGCAGTCCTTTTTCAGTGGTTTCTAACAGGGGGAGTCGGTAGTGTAAGGATTCTTTTCAGAAGACCCGTGTTGATTAGTCCTCCTCCTTCACGGGCGTGAAAGCAAAATCCTGCGCGTTCAGTTCCACCAACTTAAACCCTTTGCGCTTCTGCATCGTGCTGCGCAGTTTCACGAATTGGTTCTCGACCGTTTTTCTTGATTTTGAGAAGAACAGCACGCTGGTCTGCAGAGGCTTGTAATGTGCCTCAACGTAGGTCTTGAACTGTTTGGCGAAGCCGTCACGGTTGTTGAGGAAATGCGTCTTGGGGTTTACCGAAGCTTCAGGCAGCACGGATATGGCGCTGACGTAGCTGGTGGAATCGCTGAGGTTGGTGCTGTATGCAAATCCATAGATCGCCGTAGTCGCTTCCTTGCTGTTTTGTGCATGAAGCCAACAGCCGCTCATCAGCAGGAGCAGGGCGAGTGTGGTGCGTTGGATGATGTTCATATGATAAAGTTCTTACTTTTCGGGAAATGTGATGAATCATTCAGTCAAGCAACTGCCTGAATTCAATAATCTTTTCATTGATCTCCTCTTGGGGCATCCCTTGGTTCCCCAGCCAGGTTTCGAAAGCCTTCAGAGCGCGGGTGTGCATTTGTGCTTTCCCAGCTCTCAACCCGCTGGCATACTGGTGGTAGGGCAGCAGGTTCCTGTTGTAGTTTCCGTCGCTCATCGTATGGGTGTTTAGAATGGTGAGAGCTGTGTGTGCCCTACATTTCAGCTTCCTTCAGCCTTTCAGCGTTTTCGGCCACGATCAGATGGTCGATGCAGTCCTGGATGTCGCCATCCATGAAAGCCTGCAGGTTGTAGATGGTGTAGTTGATGCGGTGATCGGTAATTCGCCCCTGCGGATAGTTGTATGTGCGGATTTTGGCCGAGCGGTCGCCCGTGCTGACCAGCGATTTGCGACGGTTGGCAATGTCGTCCACATACTTTTGGTGTTCCTTGTCGTAAATGAACGTGCGCAGGCGGGCCAGTGCACGTTCCTTGTTCTTGGGCTGGTCGCGGGTTTCCGTACATTCAATCAGAATCTCTTCCACCTCACCCGTGTTGGGGTTCTTCCAGTTGTAGCGCAGTCGCACGCCCGATTCCACCTTGTTCACGTTCTGGCCTCCGGCACCGCTCGAACGGAACGTGTCCCATTTGATCTCGCCTTCATTGATAACCACGTCGAATGCTTCCGCTTCGGGCAGTACCGCCACGGTGGCAGCCGATGTGTGCACGCGCCCTTGTGTTTCAGTGGCTGGCACACGTTGAACGCGGTGCACGCCGCTTTCATATTTCAGGGTGCCATACACATCGGTACCCGTCACCGAGCAAACGATTTCCTTGAATCCGCCAGAGGCACCCTCGCTGGCACTTGACACCTCCAGCCGCCATCCCTTGCGCTCGCAGTATTTCGAATACATCCGAAACAGGTCACCGGCAAAGAGAGCTGCCTCGTCGCCACCCGTTCCGCCGCGTATTTCCAGAATGGCATTCTTGCTGTCCTCGGGATCCTTGGGCACGAGCATCAGTTTGATTTCTTCCTCTAAGGCCGGAATCTCCTTTTCGCACGTGGCCAGTTCTTCGCGGGCCATTTCTTTCAGTTCCGCATCCGACTCGTTGAGCAGCAGATCCTTGCTTTCTTCAAGGGTTGAAAGCAGCGAGGCATATTTCTCCCTTGCCTTCATGAGTTCTTCCAGTTCCTTATACTCTCGTGTCAGCCGCACATAGCGTTTCTGGTCGCCGATCACAGAAGGATCGGTGATGAGTGTGCCGACTTCCTCGAATCGGGCCACAAGGCTGTCCAGCTTGTCCAGCAAATTGTTGTTGTCCGCCATATTTCGTTTTGAGTGCTTGTCTGTAGGTGGGGCTCGTGGCCTCTGCGTGTGTGGGCCACACCTTGCCAAGTTTTTCGTGTGTTACTTCTTCTTGTTCCGTTGGGTGCGTGAGGCGCAGAAGGCCACTCTCCAGAAGATGTGAAACCATCCGACCAAGCTGATGATTCCGACAATCCAGGCCCGGATGGATGCATTTCCCACGTAGAGCCGCTCGTAGAGATAGCCTCCATAGTAGCCAATCACCACCATGCAGGCCAGAATGCGTAGGACCTGTAGTGTTTTGTGACTGAACATGGAAGTATGTTGTCGTGTGGATTAATGTCATTTGCCAACCTGAGGCAGAAAGCATGTTCCGAGCCATGCCTCTGCCACAGGCTGAATCGTAGGTCAATAGTTAAACTCGCCAAATTCACTGTGGATGGTCAGCGACCGTTTCCCTTCTTCAATATGGCCCACCACCTGTGCATCGATGTTGAAACTCTTGGAGATGGCCATCACTTGCTCGGCATGCTCAGGTGCCACATACACTTCAAGTCGGTGCCCCATGTTGAACACCTTGTACATTTCAGCCCAGTCCGTGCCGCTTTCCTGCGCAATGGCCTTGAACAGGGGAGGTACGGGAAACATGTTGTCCTTCACCACGCGGCAATTCTCGCCCACGAAGTGCAGCACCTTTGTCTGCGCACCGCCAGTGCAGTGCACCATGCCGTGAATCTGCGGACGCAGTTCATCGAGCAGCCGCTTCACCACCGGCGCATAGGTGCGGGTGGGAGAGAGCACCAGCTTTCCGGCATTGATGGGAGCGCCTTCCACCTCGTCCGTCAGGCGGTAGTGTCCGCTGTACACGAGTTCTTCTGGCACGGCGTGGTCATAGCTTTCCGGGAATTTCTCAGCCAGATATTTGGCAAACACGTCATGGCGGGCCGAAGTCAGACCATTCGAGCCCATGCCGCCATTGTATTCCTTCTCGTAGCTGGCCTGTCCGCATGAGGAGAGTCCCACAATCACGTCACCAGGCCTGATGTTGGCATTGTTGATCACATCGCTGCGCTTCATGCGGCATGTCACTGTCGAATCGACGATGATGGTGCGCACCAAGTCGCCCACGTCAGCAGTTTCTCCTCCCGTGGCATAGATGCCGATGCCCATGTCGCGCATTTGCTGCAGCAGTTCGTCGGTGCCGTTGATGATGGCCGAAATCACCTCACCGGGAATGAGCATCTTGTTGCGGCCGATGGTGGAACTCACCAGAATGTTGTCCACTGCGCCCACGCAGAGCAGGTCGTCCGTGTTCATGATCAGTGCGTCCTGAGCAATGCCTTTCCACACGGAGAGGTCGCCAGTCTCCTTCCAGTACATGTATGCCAGGCTCGACTTGGTGCCTGCGCCATCGGCGTGCATGATGTTGCAGTATTCCGGATCGCCGCCGAGAATGTCGGGGATAATCTTGCAGAAAGCCTGCGGGAAAATGCCTTTGTCGATGTTTTTGATTGCGTTGTGCACGTCCTCCTTCATGGCGGAAACGCCGCGCATCATGTAACGTTGTTTGCTGTCCATTATGATTGTTGGGTTACGCTGTTTGTTCCTTTTGCTAATGGTCGGTGAATGGGGTCTGCATCACAAACCAACAAGGGATTGAAGCATTCCTGCCCTTGCCTGAGGTCGAGTGGGGAAATGCTTCAATCCGCTGCCGTTCAGAATTTCACTTCGGGTGCCTTGTCCGCTCCGGCTTCAGCCTCGAAAGGCGTTCTCTTGCCGAAGCCGAACAGGTTGGCCACTATGTTTCGGGGAAACGATCTCACCTTCATGTTGTAGGTTTTGACGCTTTCGTTGTAGAGCCTTCGGCTTTCGTTGATGCGGTTCTCCGTACCTTCCAGTTGCGCCTGCAGTTCCGAGAAGTTCTCGTTGGCTTTCAGCTCGGGGTAATTCTCTTGTATGGCCATGAGGCGTCCGAGGGCCTGCGAGAGTTCGCCTTGTGCCTTCTGTATTTGTGCGGCCTTCTCCGGGGTCAGTTCATCGGCATTCACCTGCATCTGGGTGGCTTTGGCTCGTGCCTCCACCACGCCTTCTAGTGTCGATGCCTCATGTTGGGCATATCCCTTCACCGTGTTCACCAAGTTGGGCACGAGGTCGGCCCGGCGCTGGTATTGGGCTTGCAGGTTGGCCCAAGTGGTGTTGACGCTTTCGTCTTCTTTCACAAGCGAGTTGTAGGAACCGAAGGTGAAGAACACGGCAACGAGCACGATGGCGGCCAGCACGATGAGTGCGGTAGTGCTCTTTCGTATGGGAGCTTTCCCGTTTGACTTTTGGTCAAATCCGGCTTGGTTGTTATACTGATTGCTCATAGTTTCTTCCGATTAGGTTTTCTATTAATTACGAAATGGGGGTAGTTGATTTGTCGTTTGGAATGCTGCGTTTGCCGTTATAGTGGAGAAAGGAGAGGGGCATGCGTTTGCCCTTCGTCAAGGATTCACATTCAGAAGTGTCCTCCGCTGCCTCCTCCTCCGAAGGTGCCTCCTCCGAAGGTGCCTCCCGTGAAACTGCCGCCTCCCGAATGTCCTCCTCCGATCCATGTGGGAGGAATGCCATTGCCTGAATGGTTGTCGTGCACATCGTCGTTGACAAACGACACTTTCTCGTAGCCGCACTTGGGGCATCGCTTCACCACTCGCCAGCTCATCCGGGTGTGTCCGGTCAGCCTGACTCGCTCTTGCTTGACGGTGCGCATTCGGGTTCGGCATTTAGGGCATCGTTCCCGCCGGACAGACAGCCATCCGATGGTGCCTATTCCGAAGATGAAGGCCAACCCCAATGCACCCAGCACAGCCATGCCGTCTGCATCGTCATCCCCATCGGCCTCATCGGCTTTGCCGATCAAGGTGTCGTCTCCGTTGATGGCGTGAGCCAATGCTTTGGAGGTTTCCAGCATTGCTTGGTCCCACTTTCCTTCTTTCAGCAAGGGAATGGTCACACGATTCTGGATGCGGCGGCACAAAGCATCTGGTAAGGTGCCCTCCAATCCGTTGCCAGTGAGAATCTGGTAGCCGCGGTCATCTGAAGCCAGAAGCACGATGAGTCCCGTGTTGTCTTTCGAACCGATGTGGTACTTCCGTCCCACCTCCATGCAGAACTTATAGGGGTCATCGCCCTCAATGTTGGTCACGGCAATCACGAGCGACTGCACACCATGCTGTCTTTCCAGACCCAGCATTACGGCATTGATGGAGTCGACCGTCGATGGCGAAAGCACGCCGTCGGGGTTGCTCACATACTGTGTGCGGTCCTGCAGGTAGGGCACAGGCAGATTGTCGGGAGTCCACACAGCCGCTTGCATCCCCACGCAGGTGATGCAGCCGATGAGAATCGTAAGGAGGCATGTGAATCCGTTTCTTTGCATAATGATTTCTGAGGGGAAGGAGTTGCTCCGTTCTGAAGCAGAGCTGCCGCCTACTCTTATGCAAAGATACATCAAAAAGCCCGAACAGCACAGTCTTTTCTTCAAATAATGTGTCGGATTGCATTTTTTAGTGCTACAGGGGGCATTTATCCGCAGAAAATGCATTCCTTTGTTCCTTGAAATGTTGTGCACCTCTCCTCTGTGTCCCGATGTGAAGGTCGGGGCAGCGGAATGGCGTCACCGCTCATCCATCAAAAAACATTCAGTATGAACAGTTTCGTATGTAAGCGTTTTTCGCTGCTTTACATTTTCGTGTTGGCTTGTGCCGCTCTTTGGGCACAGAGTCCTGCTGACTACTATGCATCGGCCAAAGGGGCAAAAGGAAAGGCTCTGAAAACGTCCCTCAGCAAGATCATCTCCTCGCACACGGCCCGTTCCTACAACGACCTTTGGCAGGATTTCAAGAAAACGGATGTGCGTCCCGACGGAAAGATTTGGGACATGTACTCCAATGCCACTTCCTATGCTCCTGGTGGCAGCAGCCAAGGCGCCAACTACAAAGGTGAAGGCGACTCCTACAATCGCGAGCATTCGTTTCCCAAGAGCTGGTTCAACGATGCCAAACCCATGTACACCGACCTGTTCCATCTCTATCCCACCGACGGGTATGTGAACAACCGCCGTTCCAACTATCCTTATGGCGAGACCGAAGGTGAAACCTACCAGTCGAAAGGTGGCTTCAGCAAACTGGGCAAATGCACCATTCCTGGCTATAATGGAGTGGTGTTCGAACCCAACGACGAGTACAAGGGCGACTTGGCCCGCACCTATTTCTATATGGTGACGGCCTATGAGGACAAGGTGGCTTCGTGGAGCAGTCCGATGCTCAACGGCACATCCTATCCCGCATTCAGCGACTGGACACTCACCATGTTCCTGCGTTGGGCTACTGAAGATCCTGTCAGCACCAAGGAAGTGAACCGCAATGATGCCGTCTATGCCATCCAGCACAACCGCAACCCCTATATTGACTATCCGGGCTTGGAACAATACGTCTGGGGCACGATGATGGCCGTTGCTTTCAACCCTTATGATTACCAATCGCCCTCGGTTGATCCCAACCCCAATCCCAATCCCAATCCGGATCCCAATCCTGACCCCAACCCTGACCCCAACCCGAATCCCAACCCGAATCCCGACCCCGACCCCAATCCGGGCGAAACGACCAATCTCTATGTGTTGGCCACTTCTGCGTCCGACATTGCTGCGGGCAAGCAAGTGCTCATCGTGTGTGCAGGCAAGGGCAAGGCTCTTTCGGCCTCTTCCGGCACCTATCGTGCGGCAGCCGATGTGACGGTGACCGACGAACGCACCATTTCTGCCGAAACCAATGCCGAGGGTATGCCCGTTTCCATTCTCCTCAATGAGGCCAACGGCAACTATCTGCTGAAGGACACGCAGACCAACGAGTATCTGTCCTATTCCGGTTCGAAAAACACGCTCACGTCCACCGCTGATGCCACCAACGATGATGTACAGTGGACCATCGACGTGAGCGGTGAAGGCAATGCCGTGATACGTCCCCGTTCCGGCTCTGGCCGCAGCATCTGCTACAATGCCACCAGTCCGCGATTCGCATGCTATGCCTCTTCCTCCAAGCAGCAGCCCGTTTCGCTCTTCGTGCGTCAAACCGCTTCGTCGGTCAGCACCGTAGTGGCCCAGCGCAATGCCTTTGTTGACGTGTACGACCTCAACGGCCGTTGCGTGCGTCGCCATGTTGCGGCTGAATCCTTGCGCCACCTGCCCTCGGGCATCTATGTGGTGAACGGCCGCAAGGTGCTGGTGCGCTGACAGGGCAGTGGCATCGCTTGATTCAGTGATAAGTAAGCACAAACGGCGGACGGAAACTTCACGCTTCCGTCCGCTCACCCTTTTATACAAACGTAAAATAGAATCATTAAGGATGAAAGACGAACTCACCCAGGGCTATCCTGTCAAGAAGTTTGACAAGCCCACCAAACGCTTCTGCCAAACCCTCGACCTGCGCGACGACCCCGAACTCATCGCCACTTACCGACGGCTCCATTCCGCTCCCTGCATGTGGCAGGAAATCATGGACGGCATCCGCGAAGTCGGCATTCTCGAAATGGAAATCTATCTGCTCGGCACACGCCTCTTCATGATTGTCGAGATGCCTGCCGACTTGGATTGGAACGAAGCCATGACGCGCTTGGCCACCTTGCCCCGTCAGGCAGAGTGGGAGGCGCTCACAGCACGCTATCAGCAGGCTTCGCCCGAAGCAGGGTCTGCCGAAAAGTGGAAGCTGATGGAGCGAATCTTCCATCTGTATTCTTAATCCCCATTCCGTCATGGCCGTTGCTGTTCTGCCTGCCTGTCACGCCCTGTGGCGCCAGCCATCAACGACTTCACGCCAAAGTGTGCAATGAAAATACTGCTTTTCCCCTTCGAGGGCAATAATATGCCTGACAAAGCGTTAGGTAAGGACGAGGTGCCCTTTGTGCACACGTTGCCCGACACCGCCTTGCTCGGTTCCAAACGCCCATTCTTCATCCCCGATTTCGCTCCAGTGTGCCGTGCCCATCTGCATCTGGCTGTGCGCATCTGCCGTCTCGGGCGTAGCATCTCCGAGCGTTTTGCCCATCGCTATTACGATGCCATGGCTCCGGTGGTGCATTTCACGGCACACCCCCTGCTCGAACAGCTGCAGGAGGCGGGCCGTCCCTGGGATGTGGCCTGTGGCTTCGACAGTTCTCTGTCCGTCGGCACATTCCGCACCCTGCCCACTGTAGACCGCGCGGCTGATGGGGCAGACGAAGCGGATGCCCCTTCCTATGTGCTTCGCATGAATGGCAGGAGCATGGTCCAATTGCCTTGCGCCCCATCGCTCAAGGCAGTGGATGCCTGCATAGCCCGTGTAAGCCAGTTCTACACGCTCCGGCAGGGCGATATGCTGGTGCTCGGTCAGTCGGAAACGGCTACAGAGGTGCACATCGACGATCGTCTTGCCGTTTTCGAAGGCCCTGACGAGGTGCTTGCATTTAATGTCAAGTGAGTTGCCCCTCCTTCGGTCTTGTGAGGTAGGCACAGTGTGCCTTGCCCATTCCGCATTCCCATCCCCCCCCCAAGAATCCTTAAAGCGCGCGCATGACGCATGGCCGACGTGCCGCCGCTCATCTTCATCCCACTCCCCATTTTCCAATGAAAGAGTTCCTTCCCCTTCTTTTTTCTGCGGCCCTGGCCTCCCAACCCTTGTGCGCACAGACTTCCGAATTGCATCTTCCGCCCCTCTCGCTTTCGCAGAGCAAGGGCGAGATGCTGCTTTTCACCAGACAGGTGGACATGGGCAAGCTGCTACCGGGCGCGCAAGTGAGTGCCACCGTGGACTATCCCGTGTTCGAACGGCTTTCGTCAGCCGATGTGAAGCGGCTGAAGGCCATGGGAGTCACCCCTTCAGGCACAATCACGCCACAAGTGCAGCTGGGTGGAGTGCGTGGCCGCACATTGGCCGATGTGTCCTTCATGCCCGTTGTCAGGCGCGGACGTCATTGGTATGCCTTGCGCGAGGGCACTCTCCGTCTCGAATCTTCCGACAGCCGCTTGCCCCGCCTGCTTCGGACGGCGGCACATTGGCAGGCCAAGGCTGCTTCAGCCCAGCGCTATGCCTCTTCCTCCGTGCTCAGCACGGGCAAGTGGGTGAAAATAGGGGTGAAGACAGAAGGCGTTTACCAGTTGACCCACGCCCAGCTCAAGCGGATGGGCTTTGA
Organism: Alloprevotella sp.; assembly: GCA_036802405.1. GTDB lineage: Bacteria > Bacteroidota > Bacteroidia > Bacteroidales > Bacteroidaceae > Alloprevotella. The sequence continues at coordinate 11,921 of DAIRWG010000007.1, read as the reverse complement.
CGACCCCTCGCGGGTGAAACTCTATGGCTACGGGGGACGCCCGCTTCCGGAATCGTTCGTGTTCAGCGGTCCCGATGCACTCATCGACGACCTCAACGAGGTGCCGCTCTACCGTCGCGACGGGTCGGTGCTGTTCTTTGCAGAAGGCACGGTGCGCCGTCTTTCCAATGGCAAGCATAAGCAAAGCCCTTATGCCACCACCTCTTGTTATTTCCTCACCGAGGGCGACTCGCCGTTGGCATTCTCCACTTTGGAGGAGCCAACCGGTGCGGGCACAGAAGTGACGCACGTGGTGGCACAGTCGGTGATTGACCACGATGGGTTCTGCTGGTATGAAGGAGGACGTGACTTCTACGAGTCGGAACAGCTCTCTTCGGCCAAGAATTACACACTCAGCCTTCCCGGTCTGGACTATCCGCTTTCGGCCGAAGGCGAAGTTGCCACGAAGGCCCAAGTGTCGTGGGACGTGGGAAATGCCAATTCCACATCTTCTGCCACAGTGGCACTGACCAATCTGGCCACCGGACATGTGTTGTCGCGTGGCACGGTGCCTCTGACCAAGGAAGAGGGCGTCACGGCCCATGGCTATCGGGCCACCTTCAGCACCGATGAACTGACCGAGGGCGACAACCGCTTGCGCGTCACTTCCACCGATCCCTCAGCGCGCTTGGACTACATCCGTGTGAACTATCCGCAACGCCTCTCGGCGACCAATCCGCAGGCCTCGTTCTCCCCTGAAGTGTATGGCGGAGTGACGCTGAAGGTGGAAAATGCCACTTCCACCACAGCCGTGTGGCAGTTGCCCAGTGGAAATGCACAGGCTGCCGCTCTTCCGGCCCACCTTGAGGGCAACACGCTGTCGGCCTCCACGCGCGACGGACAGCAGCGCTTTGTCATTGTCGACACCGGGGGCAACTATCCTTCGCCCGAAACAATCGGCAGCGTGCCCAACCAGAATCTGCATGCCGATGCCGGCATCCAGTATGTGGTGATTGTGCCCACTTCGGGCATTCTTGACGAGCAAGCCGAACGGCTGGCCGAATTCCATCGCACCCATGATGGACTGACGGCCAAGGTGGTGCATGCCGGCGACATCTACAACGAATTCTCTTCGGGCACTCCCGATGCCACAGCCTACCGCCGCTACCTGAAGATGCTTTACGACCGGGCCATGACCGACGAGGAACGTCCGCGCTATCTGGTGCTCTTTGGCGATTGTGCATGGGACAACCGCGGCGTGACCGCTGACTGGCGCTCGCTGCCTCACGATGACTATCTGTTGTCGTACGAACGCTCTACGCAGGAAACGAAGTCAAACACTTCCTACAGCATAGGCACGCTGGTAGACTATGTCACCGACGACTACTACGGCATGCTTGATGATTCGGAAGGGGCTACGATTACGACCGACAAACTCGATTTGGGCATCGGCCGATTTCCTTGTCATGACGCGGCCACGGCACGCCTGCTGGTGGACCGGACGCTGCGCTATGCCCAGAACGAAAGCACGGGGGCTTGGAAGAACTCCATGTACTCCATAGCCGACTATGGCGACGAAAACCTCCACATGGAGGATGCCGAGGCCGTGTTCAACCAGGCACGAACCGCTTCGGGGGGCAACCTCTTGCAGCGCCGTCTCTATCTCGACTCCTATTCGGTGGTGAAGACTTCAAAGGGAGCCACCTATCCTGCAGCTACGGCCAAACTTCAGCAGATCATGCAGCAAGGTGCCTTGGTGTTCAACTACAACGGCCATGGCTCGCCCGATCGCTTGTCGCACGCCTTCCTCCTCGACAAGGCCGACATGACTTCCAATGTAAGCCATGCGCTGCCGCTCTGGATTTATGCCTCCTGCGAAATCTCTCCCTACGACCAGCAAGTGGCCGACATGGCGCGCAATTCGCTCTACAATGAAGAGGGCGGGTCCGTGGCAGTCATTTGTGCCGCCCGATCGGTGTACGCCCACTCCAACAGAGCCCTCGATTTGGGACTGATGAAATACCTCTTCGCGAAAGATGTCGACGGCCGTCGTCTCACTTTCGGCGATGCGCTCCAACGCTCCAAGGTGGAACTGGTGACGGTGTCTTCTTCGTCATCATCGGCTTCCACCATCGGAACCGACCGCACGGAGAACAAACTGAAGTTTGCCTTGCTCGGCGATCCGGCCCTGACTTTGGGCTATGCCGATGACGGGCTGCGCATCGATTCGATCGATGGGAAATGGCTTCAAGGCAATGCGATGCACACACTCGCGGCCGGACAAACGGTGCGTTTTTCGGGTTGCGTGGCTCCCGATGGCACGCCTGATGAATCGTTCAACGGTGTGCTCACGGCCACGCTCTTCGGACCGGCCGAAACCGTGACGTGCAAGGGCTACGGCAATACGTCGAAGGATCCACAGACTTACTCTGAGCTGACGCGTATGCTCTATCAGGGTACGGTGAATGTGCATAACGGGCGTTTCTCAATTGATGTGCTGCTTCCTCGCAGCGTGCAGCTCAGCAGCCAGCCGTCATTGCTTTCGCTCTATGCCGTGAGCGACGACCGGCAGCGTGAGCTGAAGGGGCGTGAAGGCCGTTTCTGCGTGAATGTCGCGGGTGGCGCTGAGCAGTCCGACAGCATCGGGCCGAAAGCCTATCTTTATTTCGACCGCCCCGACTTTCCCGATGGGGGCGTGGTGGATGTGAATGCCACGTTCTATGCCGCCATCAGCGATTCTTCGGCCATTTCGGTGGCCTCGGGCTCGTTGGGCCACGACATGGAGCTGGTGGTGGATGGCGATGCCTCTTCAGCGGTTCGTCTGAATGACTATTTTTCTTTCAGCCTCGGGTCGTACACCGAAGGGCTGGTCACCTATCCGATGAAGAACCTTTCGCCGGGCAAGCACACCTTGTCGTTCCGTGCTTGGGACGTGTTTGACAATTCCACCACTGCCCAACTGCGTTTCACGGTGCGCGAGGGTGGGGGAAGGGACTTCGATGTGGTGGCTTCCGATGCCACTCCGCGTTCGACCACCCGTTTCATCACGTCCTTCATCCGACAGGCTGAAGGTGACGTGGAAGTGCTGACAGAGGTATACAATCTGGCGGGAATGCGCGTGTGGTCTTCTGGTGTGAAGGTGAACAGTGGAGAATACGCCTCTGTTGACTGGTCGCTGACGGACTATGCCGGCCATCGCTTGCAGCCCGGTGTCTATTTCTATCGTAGCAAGGTGAACGGCAAGGAAACGAAAACGAAGAAGATACTCATCCTTTGATCTTTTGTGGCTCCTGCCGCATCAGGCAGAATCAAAAGAGTGCCGATGGTTTTCCGTCGGCACTCTTTTTTGCACTGTCATGAATCGTGTGGGAAGGCAGATGGGACATGTGGCTGCAGTTTTTGAAATGCATGTGGCCTAGATTCGTATGTTGCCACATGACGCAAATCCGAAAAAAGTTCCAATTTTACATGCTCCCTCTTTCCATACTTCTATTCTGCTAAAAAGTTTGAAAGTCCCAAAGTCCCAAAAGTCCCAGTCCTATATAAAAAGAGGGAAAAGAGGTAACTCATTGATAATCAATAATAGCATAAAAGAATCCCACCCCCTGGGACTTTGGGACTTTGGGACTTTCGTGGGGTAATCATCTCGTTTTTGTTTAAAAATGCTGAAAGGGCGCTGTCCCGTGGATGCATCAAAAATCCGTGAAATAGAACAATTCTCCTGTCATCACTTCCCGTGTGTCGGATTCAAGTGTCCACGATGCATATGGACATGAGTGACAGGAAGCACGTGCTGCCTTGGTGTGCCAGCACCAAACGGCCTGAGGTACAAGCGCACCGTGATAGTTTGGCACGAAGGAGCATGGTGAAAACGTGATGGTGGAAAAAATGTGGAAAAGAAGAAAAACAAAAAAGAATCAGTCGGACTATAAGCCGGGTTCTGTGCCCCGCCTTGTAGGCGGGCGCTTGCCATTTATCCGCGCCTGCCGTTGCCGACAGGCTCTATCGTTCTACCCTCCAACGCTGCAGACAGCATCCCGAAGGAAAACATGCCGCACCGGGCGGGCAACCCTTATGCGCTGGTATACATGAACTTTCAGCTTCCGATGTGCACAGCCCGCATGTCGCCACACGGCTGGTGGGCTCTTACCCCACCTTCTCACCCTTGCCCGAAAAACGACCGGCAGCAAAAGTCATGACTCGCATGGAGCATGCACTGATGGCTGCGGCCTCAGGCGGTTGTTTTCTTCTGCACTGATTTACCCTTGCGGACAACTTCCCGTTAAGAAGCGGAATGCCCTATGCTGCCCGGACTTTCCTCCTGCCCACACAAGTGCGGGGCATGCGGCAAGCCGTCCGGCTGATTCTTTGTGCTTGCAAAATTACAAAAAAATGGCGAGCGATACGCATCTATGTGCCAAAAATGATGTACTTTTGCTCATATTATGCGCGTTGCCCCGTATGGGGCAGCCGTTACATTCAATTTCAAGCAAACTTGATTATCCGAATCGCTTTCGCCTTTCGTGAGGGCCATGCCCCCTTCACAATGGGGAAGGAAGACATGCAACGTGTATTTGTGGCCGAGCCGCCTTGCCTTGCTGAGCTACTCTTCACAGCTTCACCGTCCACTCGGGAAAGCCGAAACGATTCTTAAAGCCATTCATCATCATGAAACGAGCGATTATTCCTTCCCTGCTTCTGCTTGCCACGCTGAGCGGCCATGCACAAACCACTGCCCACTACGTTCCCGCCAAGGAGAACCTTGAGGCGCGCGACCGCTTTGCCCAACGCAAGTTTGGCGTCTTTCTCCATTGGGGCCTTTACAGCATGTTTGCCCAGGGAGAGTGGTATATGCAGAATGAGGACATTGACAACCACGAGTACGCCAAGGCTGCCGATGCCTTCTATCCACATCATTTCGATGCGGCAAAGTGGGTGAGTGCCATCAAGGCTGCGGGTGCGAAATACATCTGCTTCACCACGCGGCATCACGAGGGATTCTCCATGTGGGATACGAAACTTTCGGACTACAACATCATGCATACACCCTATGGAAAGGATATCGTCCGTCAGCTCGTGGATGAATGCCACAAGCAGGGTATGGGCATTCACCTCTACTATTCGCACATCGACTGGACACGTGATGATTATCCCACCGGACGCACCGGCCTGCACACGGGCAAGGATCCGAAGAAGGCCGATTGGCCATCTTACTACCGATTCATGAACGGCCAACTGACGGAGTTGCTCACCAACTACGGTCCGATCGACGGCATATGGTTCGACGGGTGGTGGGATCACGACGAGGACGCTACTCCCTTCGACTGGCAACTGCCCGAGCAGTATGCGCTCATTCACAAGCTCCAGCCTGCCTGCATCATCGGCAACAACCACCATCATGCACCATTCGAGGGCGAGGACATGCAGATGTTCGAACGCGATGTGCCGGGGGAAAACCGTAACGGACTTTCGGGGCAGAGTGTGAGTGCCCTGCCGCTCGAAACGTGCCAAACGATGAACGGCATGTGGGGATACAAGATCAAGGACCAGAACTACAAGTCGACCAAGGAACTCCTTCGCCTGCTGGTGCGTACGGCCTCCAAGGGAGCTAACTTGTTGCTCAATGTAGGGCCGCAGCCCAACGGCGAGTTGCCGGCCATGGCCTTGGAGCGTCTGCATGAAATGGGCGAGTTCCTCAACGGCAAGGCTTCTGAGAGCATCTACGGCACGCAAGCTGGAGGCTATGCCTTGGGCGACAGCATCGTCACGACACGCAACAATCAGCAACGCGCCCTCTACATCCATGTGCTGACCGACAGTGCACACACTTCCATTACGTTGCCCGTAAATGAGCGTATCAAGAAAGTGACGGTGTTGACTTCAGGTGTGAAGGCGCAGGCCAAGCGCAACAGCAAGAAGGAAACGGTGGAGTTTACTTTGCCGGGTATGCAGCCGGGCAGTGTGGACTATATCCTCAAGGCTGAGTGGTGATCGGAACGCGATGGATTGACCTCCTTTTATTCTCTTAGAAGATGAAACGATTTCTGGTGCCTGCTCTGATTCTGTTTGCGTGTGCCACCGCACAGGCACAGCCTGGGTGCACGCCTTTTGTGTCTGACCGTTTGCACACGTTTCGATGTCTCGTAAACAGTGAAGTTGGAAAACTCCCTGTCATTCAGCTTCGTGGAAGCGATCAGTTGCAGTATTCCTTTGATGAGTTGACGCATGAATATCATCGGTTTACCTATCTCATTGCTCATTGCGACTATGCAGGAAACTCTTCCGACGCGCTTTTTGAAAGCGACTATGCCAGCAATGGAGGCGAAGAGGAAGTGGTGGAGGACTATCGGCCGAGCATCAACACCTCGGTGCTCTACAACCACTATTCTCTGACGATACCCAACGAACGGCTGCGCCCGCTGCTTTCGGGCAATTATCGCCTCACGGTGTATGCAGACAATGAGGAGGGCGAGAAAGAGAAAGTGGCTGAAACCTATTTCGGGGTGGTGGATACTCAAATGCGATTGTCGGCCACCTGTACCACCAACACGGAGGTGGACTGGAACGAGGCACACCAGCAGATAGAGATGACCGCTGATCTGGGGACATTGCCTTTGCGTGATGCCCATGAGCAGTTTAAGGTGATCGTGCTGCAAAACGGACGGTACGACAATGCAGTGACCGCCCCTGCTCCTACTTCGCAGAGTGCGCAGGTGCTTCGCTGGGAACATTGCAGGGACTTGATTTTCAAGGCCGGAAACGAGTATAGGAAAATGGAGTTCCTCTCGCACCGATACCCTGGAATGCACGGAGAAAGCATGCAGTGGTTCGAGCCTTACTATAACTATACGCTCTTTGCTGATGCACCCCGGCGCAACTATCTTTACGATGAAGATCAGGACGGCATCTCAGTGGTGCGCAGTCAGGGGGCTTCGGATCCTGATGTGGAGGCGGACTATGCGCTCACCCATTTCACCCTTCAGATGCCTCGCATGGAGCATGCAGAGATGTATGTGAACGGTCGTTGGGCCACAGGAGGGTTGCAGCCCTACTACCGCATGAGCTATAATGCCGCCAGTGGATCCTATGAAGCGGCCTTGCTGCTCAAGCAGGGATACTATAACTACCTTTATCTGTCGGCTGACGCATCTAGTCCGTCAGTGGGCAGCACCTCGGCGGCTGAGGGCGATTGGTTTCAAACGGAGAATGAATACGATTTCCTTTCGTATTACCGGGCGCAAGGGGCACGCTATTGGCAGTTGATCGGCCATTCTTCGCTGAAGTTCGTCAAGAAGTAGCCCCCGTTTGTCTGTCGCCCTTACATCGTTCTGCTTCATCCGGGATATTTCATTGAATATTTTAAACTTAGACAATCTCTGTGATTACATTCGTTCAAATCTGTGATTTTGTAGGCACCTTGGCGTTTGCCATCTCCGGGGTGCGTCTGGCTTCCGCCAAACATTTTGATCTGTTTGGCGCTTTCGTGTGCGGAGCCACCGTGGCAGTGGGTGGGGGCACACTGCGCGACCTCCTGCTATCGCAGTCGCCCTTCTGGATGACGAATCCCTTTTACCTCATCTGTACCGGGCTGGCACTGCTGTGGGTTATCTGCTTCCGCAAGCACCTGACCAAGCAGGACACCACGTGGTTCATCTTCGACAGTATAGGCCTGGCCCTTTTCACGGTGACAGGCATCGAGAAGACGCTTTCGGCCGGATTCCCCTTTTGGACGGCCATCATCATGGGCGCCTTGACAGGTGCGGGTGGCGGCGTGTTTCGCGACGTGTTCATTAACGAGGAACCGCTCATCTTCCGAAAGGAAATCTATGCTTCGGCTTGCATCATCGGCGGCGTGGTGTACTATGCCTGCCTGCATTTGCACCTTGACAATGTGGCTTGCGGCTTGATTTGTGGTGCGGCCGTCTTTCTCACTCGCTTGGTGGCCGTGCGTTTCAAGCTGCAGTTGCCCACGCTCAAGGGGGAGGAATGAGCCATGCTTGATCAGGAAATGATTTACTTCCATGTGCCGTTCTGCCAATCGCGTTGCATCTATTGCGATTTCTATTCCACCGTGAACGGGACGGAAATGCGTGAAGCATATGTGCGGGCCGCGTGTCGTGAACTTGATGCCCGTGCGCAGGAATGGCAGGGCAACTCCATTGCAAGCGTCTATTTCGGTGGAGGCACTCCGTCGCTCCTCACCGCCGGACAGGTGGGCCGGATGCTCGAACGCGTGGCCGCCCTGTTCCCGTTGGCCAGCGATGCGGAAATCACCATCGAGGGAAATCCCGATGACATTACGTCCGAACTGCCCCATGACTGGCGGGATGCGGGCATCAACAGGGCCAGTTTGGGTGTGCAGAGCTTTCACGACGAAACGCTTCGCTTGCTCGGTCGCCGGCACACTGCCGCTCAGGCGGTTCGGGCCGTTAACTGCCTGGCGAATGCAGGGTTGGACAATGTGAGCATCGACCTCATGTATGGCCTGCCCACACAGACGTTGGAGCAGTGGGGCGAAGATTTGTGTCAAGCACTTTCGCTCCCTGTGAAACATCTCTCGGCCTACGCTTTGGGCATCGAGCCCGGTACGGCCTTGGGACGTAAGGTGGACTCTGGGGAACTTGGCCCTGTGAGCGAAACACTTTATCTGTCTGAATTTGAGATGATGATGGATGAGACGTTGAAGAAAGGCTTTAAGCATTACGAAATATCGAATTTTGCCCTTCCGGGGTATTGCTCGCGTCACAACTCGGGCTATTGGAAGGGGCTTCCTTATCTGGGCATTGGTCCTGGCGCCTGTTCGTTTGAAGGGTTTCGCACCCGCAGGACCAACAAGCCGGATTTGGCTGCCTATGTACAATCGGACGGGCATCCGGACTGCGAGATTGAGCGGTTGAGTCTGGCTGAATGTTTCAATGAATACGTGTTCACTGCCTTGAGGACATCCGATGGCCTTTCGCTGCCGGATTTGGCCGAACGCTTTCCGGAAGAGTGGGCCAGCGAACTGCTTGAGGCAGCGCAGCGGTCTGTTTCTGCCGGACATCTGAAACTGGATGGTGATGACGTGCTGCGGTTGACCCGAAGCGGCCTCTTTGTGTCGAACGATGTAATGAGCGACCTCATGCGCGTGTGAGGGCCATTGGCATGCCTTCTGGCAAGTGTTGCGTGGCAAGCTCTCATATTTCGCAAGGCGGGCTTGGTGAAACTCGCAAAATGTTGTACTTTTGCACAAAACTTGTGGAACGTGCGGCCCGTTGCACGACTTGGAATGCGTGCCGCAGTGCTTTTCCTTCGGAAAGGACACCGTTCCCACACATATAGGCGATACAGACAAATGGAATCATTGAATACCGAACAGGAATTTCGGCAAGCCTTGGCCTCGTGCCGCGATGTGTTTGTCAAGAAACTCCACGACTATGGGGCTGCTTGGCGAGTGGCGCGTCCGCAAACCATGACCGACCAGCTCTTCATCAAAGCTTCGCGCATCCGCTCGCTGCAACGAAAAGGTTGCGCCTTGGTCGATGAGGGCGAGGTGCCAGAATTCATAGGCATTGTCAACTATAGCATCGTGGCACTCATCCAGCTTGAGAAGGGTGAAGCCAACGAGGAGGACCTGACAGAGGATGAGGCCGTTTCGCTCTACGATGCCAAAGCCGAAGAGGCACTGCAGCTGATGCTGCGCAAGAATCATGACTACGACGAAGCGTGGCGCAGCATGCGTGTGACCTCCTACACCGACCTCATTTACATGAAACTTTTCCGTACGAAGCAGATTGAGAACCTCGGGGGAAAGACGCTCGTGTCGGAGGGCATTTCGGCCAATTACATGGATATGCTCAACTACGCCATATTTGCGTTAATCAAACTGACCATTGAAGAGGAATAATGTCACCCGTTGGGCACTGCATCTGACGTATTGGCTATGCCGCTTGGCTTTGGCCTGCACGTTCATTTTTTCGGGATTCGTGAAAGCGGATGACCCTTTGGGCATGACCCACAAGCTCTATGCCTATTCTCAGGTGCTTCATCTTCCGTTTGCGGATTCGGCATTGGAACTGCAGGTGGCTTCGAGTGCATTGGGGTGCTTGGAGTTTATGCTGGGCATCTATCTCTTGCTGGGTATGAACCGGCGTTTCACCTTGTGGTGTGCCAACGTGATGCTCAGTGCCTTCACGTTGCTCACGGTGTGGACGTTTGTCCAGCATCCCGTGCCCGACTGCGGATGCTTCGGTGATGCGCTGCGTCTGACTGACGGCGAAACCTTGGCCAAGAATGTGGCACTGCTGGCAGCCGCCATTTTCCTGACGGCATGCCCCGTGCAGACGAAACGATTCATTTCCCAACGCAATGCATGGGTGCTTTCCATATTCTCTTGGCTTTATGTGTTCGTGCTTTGCATCTATTCGCTGCACTATCTGCCCGTGGTGGATTTTTCCCCCTATAGGCCTGGTGCCGACATCCGTGCCATACTGACGGGTGTACAAGCAGAAGAGGACGAAGAGTCGCGCTTGGCCAATTTCTACTTAGAGGACCCGCAAACAGGCAGTGACCTGACTTTGGAACTGCTGGCCGACACGGGAAACACTTTCCTGCTGGTCGTGCCAGATGCCTTGAGGGCTGATGACGGATGCTGCGACCGCATCAACGACATCTACGATGTGTGTCGCGACAGGCACTATGCCTTCTTCATGGCCACGGCTTCGCAACCGGCTGACGTGGACAATTGGCGCGACCGTACAGGGGCTGCTTATCCCGTGCTGATGGCTGAGGATACAGAGCTGAAAACCATGGTGCGCTCGAACCCTGGACTGCTGTTGCTGCATGATGGACGAGTGGTGGCCAAATGGAGCAATAACAACCTGCCAGAACCCGATGAATTGGGCGATGAAGTGGTGGATTGGTTGCCGCAAGCGGGAGATAATCCCAATCCCTTGCTCAGACTGCTGCTTTGGTATCTGCTGCCGGCGTTGCTGGTGCTGATTGCCGACTCTCTGTGGGTCGGAAGCAAATACTACAGACATTACACATTAACCAAACGTTTAAAACATAACACAACAATGAGAAAGAAAATCGTTGCAGGTAACTGGAAAATGAACATGAACCTGCAGGAAGGTATCAGCTTGGCTAAGGAACTGAATGAAGTGCTGGCTGCTGACAAGCCCAATTGCGGTGTGATCATCTGCACTCCGTTCATTCATTTGGCTTCCGTGGCTGGCTTGATCGACAGCAACGTGATTGGCCTCGGTGCAGAAAACTGTGCAGACAAGGTGAAGGGTGCATACACGGGTGAAGTGTCTGCCGAAATGGTGAAGAGCACAGGTGCCAACTACGTGATCCTCGGCCACAGCGAACGCCGTGCATACTACCACGAGACTCCCGAGATCCTGAAGGAGAAGGTGAACCTCGCTCTGGCCAATGGCCTGGACGTGATCTTCTGCATCGGTGAGGTGCTGGAGGATCGTGAAGCCGGCAAGCAGAACGAAGTGGTGAAGGCACAGCTTGAAGGTTCGCTCTTCGATCTGACCGCTGAACAGTTCTCTCACATCATCTTGGCTTACGAACCCGTTTGGGCTATCGGTACGGGCAAGACCGCTACGGCTGACCAGGCTCAGGACATGCACGCTTTCATCCGCGCTACCATCGCCGAGAAGTTCGGCGCTGAAGCAGCTGAGAACGTGAGCATCCTTTATGGTGGAAGCTGCAAGCCTTCCAATGCCAAGGAAATCTTCTCGAAGGTTGATGTGGACGGTGGCTTGATCGGTGGTGCTGCCTTGAAGGCTGCTGACTTCAAGGGGATCATTGATGCCTGGAAGGCTTGAACCTTCATTCCGACCAAGACGGCAGTGACGTGTTGCTGCGTTTGTAGCATGGGCACTGTCTGAATGGTTTTTTGCTGATGATTGAAAGCTGCAGGATGCTTCTTCCCAACGTGTGGATGGGGC
>DAIRWG010000006.1:0-38868 GCA_036802405.1 Alloprevotella sp. | reverse complement strand
CCGTCGCAGTAGGTGACGGCTTCCAGCTGGGTTGCATTGAGGTCGGCTTCTATTTGGAATTTTTCAGTCATTTCGGATCAGGATGGTTTGTTTGTGGAATGTGCTTGAACGAGGGGCGCTTGTTGGTATTCTTCGCTTTGCACTTATTGGGGGCAGCTTCCTTCTTTTGTCGCTCATTTCTTTGCTTGTCTGTCATGCATGAGTTTCCTTTCGTAGAATTCGACTTTTCTGCATGCTTCTTCAAACTTTGCTTGTGCAGATGGCGTGTTTTCGATTTGCATGAGGCTGTCGGCCTGCATGATTTCTTTTCGTGCCAGTTCGATGTCTATAGAATCCATCAGAAGAATCCCCTGGTTTCTGCATTCAATTGCCAGGTAGCATGAACGCCTCATCCTTTCGATTGTCTTTTGGGCCAACAGCGGTTGCTGGTTAGCCAGATAGTGCCGGGCAGAGTCCAGCATGGTCTTTCCTTTCGCTTCCATGGCCGCCCGTTGAGTGCTGTAGTCATCTTCCTTGCTGTTCGATTTTCCTGATTTGCATGACTGCATGCCAAGGCTGATGAAAGTGGAGAGAATGCCGATGAAGATTGGTTTGAATGAATGCTTCATAGTGGGTCTGTATGGAGGTGGATAAGTACTTAGAATATGTGGCCAGACATGATTTTGAAAAATGTGAGCCACAGGATGCGCATATTCAGCAGGATGCTTCTGTTGTTGATGTAGTAGAGGTCGAGCTCTAACCTTTTCAGCATCTTTTCGATCGTGTCGGTATATCCGTTGTAGAGTGTGGCATAGGATGTGACGCCTGGGCGGACTTGGTACAGCAGTTCGTAGCGGCTATCCTGTTTCATGATTTGCTTGATGTAGAAAAGCCGTTCCGGGCGTGGCCCAACGAACGCCATGTCGCCTTTCAGCACGTTGAGCAGTTGGGGCAATTCGTCAAGGTGGTGCTTGCGCAGCCATCTTCCCGCTTTGAGCAGTCGGGGATCCTCTGTGTCGTTGGCCGAGAGCTGAGGCCCGTCGGCTTCAGCCGCATGGCGCATGGTTCTGAATTTCAGAATCATGAATGGTTTCCCGCCTTTGCCGATTCTCTCTTGCTTGTAGATGATGTCTTTTCCGTCCTCAACAAAAACAATGAGACTGCAGATGATGAATAATGGAGAGAAGACAAAGAGGCAAACCAATGCGATGCAGAAATCTGTCAATCGTATGCATTTGTCTAAGAGGGCTTGCTTGTGGCTATTGGAACTTGGAATTTGTCCTTCATTCCGCTTGTTTGCAGATTGTTGGCTTGAGTTCCTGTTTGTATTTGGTTGGTTCATTACTTTGTTTTCTTCAAAAGCAAAATGAGTTGCCTGCCATTATGCCAAGGCAGATGCAGAGGCATCAACGGTTTGGCGACATGTGAGGCACGGCATAAGTAGGGCAAATTTACGAAAAACAAATCAAGCAAGTCAACAAATGAAATGAAAAACGAGCATAAATAAAGGGAGAATTGCCTTTTGGCCATTCTCCCTTTGGTTTTTCGGTTTGCTTTACCAAGCAACTTAGGCTTCTGCGGGTGCAGCTTCCTCGTTGTTCTCGGCTTCGCTTTCAGCCTTTGCAGCAGCTTCAGCCTCAGCCTTAGCAGCAGCTTCGGCAGCCTTCTTCTCAGCTACCTTCTCGGCAATCTTTTCGTTCACTTTCTTTTCTGCTTCCAGGCGTGCTTCAGCAGCAGCCTTCTTGTCAGCAGCCTTCTTGTCGGCAGCAGCGTTAGCCTTTGCGTTCTTCTCCTGCTTCCAAGCCTCGAACTTAGCCTGAGCCTGAGCTTCATCGAATGCGCCCTTGCGTACGCCACCATTGAGGTGCTTCATGAGCATCACACCTTCGTTGGAAAGGATGTTGCGAACAGTGTCGGTGGGTTGTGCGCCATTCTCTACCCAGTAGAGGGCACGCTCAAAATTCAAATCTACTGTGGCAGGATTGGTGTTGGGGTTGTAAGTACCAATCTTTTCAGTAAACTTACCATCACGTGGTGCTCTTACGTCAGCAATCACGATGCTGTAGAAGGCGTAGCCCTTACGGCCATGACGCTGCAGTCTGATCTTTGTTGCCATTTTGCTTTTGTTTTGTTTGAATAGGTTTGAATTATTGCCGCTATCTCGTAACGGCGGTGCAAAGTTACTGATTCTTTCTTGTTTGGCAAAGCCTTTTGATGTCAAATGCCATGAATTCCGCTAAATCCATGCATCTTTTCCCCTATAAGGTTACTATCGTGTGGTGGAAGAAACGGTGTTTGGTGCGTTTCTGAGGCATGATGCGATGGTCGAGGTCAGTTTGTGTGCTCCTGCTCGGTTGAGGTGGTCGGCATCGTAGAAATCATGGTTGCTGAACGACTTGCTGCTTCTGAAATCCAGATACGTCGTGTTGGGAAACATCCTGATAAAATCCCGGATATGCTTGTCGGTGTCCTCCACCTGTGCGTGGAGTTGCGCCTTTCGGTAAGATTCGCTCAGTGGGGTGGAGATGAGCACAAGCTTGATGCTTCGACGTGCACAATAGGTGCCGATTTCGTGCAAATGTTTCATGCCGTATGGGGCTTTCTCGAACGTTTCATATCGGTTGTGCAAGGCCCTTTCAGTACCGTTGTCCCATGGCTCTTGACGTGACTCCATTGTGTATTCCAACCCTTGTCCTTGGCGGCTCCACGACATCTGCGAGGGAGTCCACAATTGTTTTAGTTTGGTGCAATAGGTTGGGAAAGATGTGAATTCCCATCCGTAGGCGCTCCATCTGGAGTGAATGTCGCATTGCATATAGAGTCGGTACCTGCTCGCCATGTGCCATTCTGGTCCGTCCTCCAGTTCCTCGTAGAGTGAAAAATCGGAGATGGGCAGAATGACCATACGGAGATTTTCAAATGGATAGTGGTGAAGCAGGTAATTGTCGTATTTCAATGTCTGCGACACTTGTGCGAGTGAGAACGCATGTTTGCCCAGCACTTCCGGTTCAATGCCGTAATAAGTGTGCGAAGAGCCTAATATGAGGGTGTCTACTTCGCTGTTGTGGAGAGTGAGGAAATGGTGCTTGTATTTGGAGGGGTTTGGTTGGAGTCGAATGTAGACTTCTCCTGCAGCCAACAGCATGATTGGAGGCAATATGAACCATGCAATGAGCCTGACATGCAGGCTGTGCTTGCTTGGAATGAATGATCTTTGCATCGGCGCTCAGAATTGGAAGTAGATGAATTGGCTTTGTTGTCCTCCCCATCTCAGGATTATGAACATGAGTGCATAGTAGATGCTCCATCGGAAAGCTCTGTACTTCAGCAGTCCGTGCCCTTTGAAGTCGAGTGTGTGGCTCCGCTTTCGGGTGGCCCATTCGGCGCCCAGCACCACTCCTGCCGGGATGAATGACGAGAATCCGCAAAAGGGTTTGGCGACTGGCGACTCGGTCAGCATGGTGTGGATGAACGAACAGGCTTGGCTAATGTTTTCAGAGCGGAAGATGACCCATCCGATGCAGATGAAGAGAAAAACTCCGATGGTCTGCATACCGATCTTCAGCTGGCCGATGAATGTTTTTTGTGCCTTTTCGTGCAGTGCAGTTTCCTTTCGTTCTTTCCTTCTGTTCAGCAGTATGTCGGGGAGGAAACCGATGAATTGCAAAAGCCCCCATGCGACAAATGTCCAGTTGGCTCCATGCCACAATCCACTGGTCAGGAACACGATGCAGGTGTTCCTGCACTTCTGCCATTTCCCGCGGTGTGACCCTCCTAACGGAATGTACACGTAGTCCTTAAACCATTTCATGAGGCTGATGTGCCATCGTCGCCAAAACTCGGGGATAGAGGTGGCGAAATAAGGGCGATTGAAGTTTCGCGTGAGGCGGATGCCAAACATGCGGGCAGCCCCGATGGCGATGTCGGAATAGCCTGAAAAGTCGCCGTATATTTGAAAGGCAAACAGGAAGGATGCAGCCCACAAATCAGCTCCTGTGGGGGAGCCGGAGGCGAATGTCTGGCTGACAAGTGGGGCGCACTGGTCGGCCAGCCACATTTTCTTGACGTATCCCCATAGCATCAGTTTGAAGCCTTCGGTCATGTCGGAATAGGTCAGGTGCCGCTTGCCGCTGATTTGGGGCAAGAGGTCGGAAGCGCGCTCAATGGGGCCTGCCACCAGTTGGGGAAAAAAACTGACGAATGCGGCAAAGTCTATTGCGCTGCGGCAGGGCTGAATGGTGCGCCTGTGCACATCGGCAATGTAGCTTGCCACTTGAAACGTGTAGAAGCTGATGCCGACTGGCAATACCCAGTGCAGCAACGGAATCGGGTGATTTCCGCCACAGGCAAGTAGCAGCGCGTTCAGTTCCGCAGTGAAAAAGTCGTAGTACTTGAACAGTGCCAGAATGAAGAGGCAGGCTGCAATGCCGAGGTTGCGCACCGTTTTTCGGGCATGGGGATTGTTGTTCCATGCCGACATGCCCAATCCGCTTGCGAATCCGATTGCCGTGATGCCTACGATGAGTGCCAGGAAACGTGGGTCGCACCAGCCGTAAAACAAGTAGCTTAAGGCCACAAGCACTGTGTTTTGTGCTTTCAAATGGTTGCGTAGGCTCCAATAGATGAGGAACGCGGTTGGAAAGAACCAAAGAAAGTCGTAGGAGTTGAAAAGCATCGGGAAAGCGTGTGGTGTCGAGAAATACTTCGGTTGGTGTGTGACGCTATTGGGGCAGGAATTCGGGTATGTGCAGAGGCTGGCCTCCTTGTTTTGCAGAGGCTTGCGTCAGTTCTGCCAGACACGACCATTCTGCGGCATCGTAAACGTCCATGTCAAGCGGCAATCCGTGGTGTAGACAGTGAATGAGCCGCATGTCCATCGTATAGTTCATGGCGTTGGGCACCCCCAAGTCGCACCCTTGTTGCCATATTCTTGATTCTTCGGACGTGGAAAACTGCTGCATGAAGGATTCGGCTTCTTTTCCAGCAAGGCATGGCATGCCGTTTCCTTGCACGGAAACAAGCGGATACTTTTGTGCATATCCGTTGGTTCCGCAAATCGTTTGCAGTCGGCTGTAAGGACGGTGGGTAGTCACATCGAGCTGGAGCATGATGCTCACTCCGTTGGCGGTTTTGATGAGTGTTGTGTTCACTCTTCCCAACGGCAGCTGATTTTCGTAAGCTCCGTCGGAAGTAATGCTGACCAGATGGTGCATGCGGTCGTGCCGATGAAATCCCAGCAGCATGGCTATGGGGCCGATGGCATGGGTGGGGTAGGGGTTACCTCCATGGTTGATGCACGAACGTTCGATCCAGCTGGTTGCATCATGGCCAGGCGTGTTGCTGTCGGGAGCATCGGGCGTCAGGTCGTGGATGTAGGCCCCTTCGCAATGCGTGATTTTCCCAAAGAACCCTCTGCGGTGCATTTCGAAAGTTTGCAGTGCAAACACATCGTAGCAGCAGTTTTCTGTCATGAAGCAGTGCCGACGGGTTTCTTCGGCAATTCTCACCAATTCGTGGCATTCCTCAATGGTCGTGACGGCTGGCACTTCTACAGCTACGTGCTTTCCGTGCCTCATGGCGTAAATGGCCATTTCGGCATGGGTGTTCCATTCCGTGCAGATGTATACCAAGTCGATGCTTTCCAGCATGCAGGCATCTTTCCACGCATCGCGTCCACAGAAGGCGGTGGCATGAGGGCGCATGGTCTTTTCCAATGTTTCATTGGCTTTCTCCAGTTTGAGTGGGTCGATGTCGACGATGCAGCAAATTTCGGCATGTGGGATTTGGGCATACCGTGCCAAGGTCTTCATGCCCCGTTTGCCGAGACCGATAAGCGCGATGCGAACACAGGGGATAGGCTCACATTGCAGCAGAAAGGCTGAATTGCGTTTCATACGTGGAATTATAGGGGTGGCTATGCTTGTTCTTCGGTTTAAAAGAAAAGTGGACGCGTCACCAGACGCATCCACTTCATCACTTGTGTTACCTTTTGGTCCGAATTATCTACAATCTGTCTGAACAGATGAAAGACGGGTAAGTGAGTCCTGGTTCGGACGTTGCTTACTTGCGGCTCTTTCCGTAGCGGCTCATGAACTTGTCCACGCGGCCAGCGGTGTCGACGAGCTTGGACTTGCCGGTGTAGAACGGGTGAGAAGTGCTTGAGATTTCAAGCTTCACAACGGGGTAAGTTTCGCCTTCGAATTCCACAGTGTCAGTGGTCTTGCAAGTCGAACGAGAGAGGAACATGTCGCCATTGCTCATGTCCTTGAATACTACGGGGCGATAATTCTCAGGATGAATACCTTTTTTCATTGTTTGCTATAGCTTTTTGTTTATCGATAACGAATTTGGTTGGTAACAACTTCGTGTAATGGTCTAAATCGTGTGCAAAATTACGAACAAAATCCGACATTTCAAAGACCAGTCGGCATTTTCTTCTTTTTTTGATGCCCAATAGTCTTTTCCCAGGCCCATTTCAGTGAATGAGTGGGCGTTAGGAGTGGCTTTGCAGGTAGTCGCGCACAAATTCCTGTCGGTGGGCGTAGCGTAGCAATGCCACCTTCAGCATGCGCCATGGTGCAAGACACGTGTCCGCCACCAGGCACCAGCCCAAGTGAGCCCCTTCCAGCAAGTCCGTCAGCCGGTTGAGCAGCAGATGGGTCGGAATGATCGTGCCCAGGCACAGGGCTGCCATGCTGGCATCGATGGGCAGGAAGTCCATGGAGTAGGACTGTCCGCCCACATCATGTGCGCATCGCGCTGCCGTGTACAGCACATTGCACCAGATGCCCAAATGGATGGTCAAGCTGCCTGTGGCATAGAGCCGATGCCGACATCTGGCAGCGTGGCTGAGGTGGCGGCGTGTTTCCGCGTCGTAAATGCGGAGCAGACTGCAGAATGTCTGGCTCGGCGATTCCTCCGTACACTTCGCTTCCCTTGCGAACCCAATCAGTGTGCGTTCCGGCTTGGCATGCAGGTTGGCCATGATGGATTCTTCGCCGAATGGAAGCTGGAGGCTTTCTGCAAAACCGGAGTTCTCGAGAAACCAGCTCTTTCGGATGGCCAGATTGCAGTTTTCGCTTCCCGTGATGTGTCCCGACATCCATGCCGTGTGCCGTTGGGTCTGGCGCATCAGACGTTCGAATATGGCTCTTCGCGTGTGGCTGGTGTGGTCATAGTCGTAGTTGGAATAGAGACATACAAAGTCACGCTCGTCACTCAGATGCGTGGCCCATTCGTTCAGCCATTTGGCTGATGCCGGCTCGCAACCGGCATTCATCAGAATGACCCATTCGGCGCGTGAGGCCCTGATGCCCAAGGTGATGGCAAGTTTTCGGGGTTCAATGTTGCGCGATGATGCGGGAATGAATGTGCTTCTCAGATTTTCGTGTTCTTTCTGAAGGCGTTCGATGAGCAGGGCAGTGTTGTCAGTTGAGTTCTGGTCGGCCACGATCACTTCGTAGGGCAAGTCGGAATCTTGACTCAGGATTCTGGGCAGATTGGCTTCCAGGAGTGCCGACTCGTTTCTTGCAGGAATGATGATGCTCACCACGGGAGTTTTCTTCAGACTTGCGGCAGTGCGAGGCGCATTCTCACACGGTTCGTCTTCCGTGTGTGCCATGTCGGGATGCCGCATCGCTTTGATGGCTTGCAGCATGGGGCGCCATCGGGTGATGCTGGCCGTCAGCAGAACGAGAAAATTGAAAATGATACAAGCGATGCCGAATGTGGGCTCGCCGATGAATGTGAAGTATTGAAGCATGGTAGCTTGTTTAGTTCTTTTGTCTTGGTCGCTTTATAAGCTTCTCCTTCTGAACTCCGCGCAAATGATGGCCGTGGCCACAGCCACGTTGAGGCTTTCGCTTGTGCTGCGCTCCGAAGGGTAGTTGGGCACGAACAGGCGTTGGTTGATCAGGGCCGACACCCCCGCACTGATGCCGTTTCCCTCGTTGCCCATCACCACGATGCCGTTTGGGCACAAATCCTTGGCGTAGATGTTGTTCCCGTCCAAGAAAGTGCCATACAAGGGAATGTCAGGGCCCATCTCGCTGAGCGTGCTTTCCAAGTCGACATAATGCATTTTTACCCGTCCGATGGCTCCCATTGTGGCCTGCACCACCTTGGGCGCAAAAGCATCGGCCGACGTGGTGGAGGCCAGGATGTGTTCAATGCCAAACCAGTCGGCAATGCGGATGATCGTGCCCAGATTTCCTGGGTCCTGCACTCCGTCAAGCGCCAAGCATAGCTCCTTGCTTGCGATGGCTGCAAGTTCCTTGGTGTCAGTCTGTCGCTGTGGCGTGCGAAACACGCCGAGGGCTTCACGGGGGGCCTTGAGCGTCGACAGCCTTTCCAGTTCGGCTTGTGTGATTCGGTGCACGGACGATTCGGCCATGCCATCCAGCAGTTTTGCTGCATTGAAACGTTCGAAGCCCTGTTCGGTCAGAAACAATTCTTTGCAGTCCATCAAGGGCAGAAGGTCGCCCACCACTTTGGGCCCTTCTGCGATGAAGGATCCTTCGGCATCGCGAAACTTTTTGATTGTGAGTGAATGTACGTGTTTGATGGTGTTCTTGCTGATCATTTCTTCAAAGAGGAATTCAGATTTTGTGCTGTGATGAAAAGGCTGTGGAGGCCTTTCAGGCAACGGTGCTTGCGGGCATCCGTTCGATTTTTTGCGCAAAGCTACAAAGTTATTCCTGAATATGAATTATCTTTGCAGAAAAAATAGAGGCTGGATGGATTGCAGGTTGCTCTTCTCCGTTGCTTCCTGCAAACCATCAAGCAAGCCGAAGTCTGCAGACAGTCAGCCACTTATGCTTGATGCGTTACAGCTTTGCTGCCGTTGAAGGTAGCGACGATGCGTGCCACAATCATTTTGGTGGCAATGGCTGAATCACTTCATTTGGACGGCTCTCGTGCATACGTTTCCGATCGGCAGCCATGCGTGATGCCAGTCGTTGTTGTCCATGGCTTCATTACAGAAATAATACTCATGCGGATATACTTCCCCTCCTTCCCATCTCCATGCCGCACCTTCCTGCGCACGCTGCAACGGTTGCTCGCTGTCCTTTTGCTGGGGATAGCTCTTGCGTCCTGCAGCTCCGAGAAGTTCCTGCGTCCGGGCCAAACGCTCCTTTCCGATGTGTCGGTCGTCACGGCCGACAAGCATGTGAATCCCGCATCCTATCGCGGACTGGTGCGCCAACGCCCCAACTCCAAGTGGTTCACCCTGCTCAAGGTGCCTTTGGGCATCTATTGCTGGTCAAAAGCCGATTCCGTGAAGGGAAGTAAGGGGCTGTCGGGCATGTGGCGCAAGATGGGAGAGGCCCCTGTGGTCTACGATTCGCTTCTTGCCAGCGGTTCGGCCCAAAGCCTGGCCGAAGCCATGCGCGGGGCCGGCTATCTCCATGCACAAGTTGAAACCCAAGTGACACACAAGCGCCACAAGACGCGGGTCACTTACCTTCTGCGGCCAGGCAATCGCCATTTCGTGTCGGACTTGCGCTTCCATGTGCCCGATGCCGCGCTTCGGGCCAGTTTCCGGTTAGATTCGGCCCGCACCCTATTGAGGCGGGGGATGCCGCTCGACTTGAACGTGCTGGCTCAAGAGCGTGGCCGCATCGTGCGAGCCCTGCGCAATCGTGGACATTATTTTGTGAACAACGACTTGGTGACTTTTGATGTCGACACGCTGGCCCATTCGCTGGAGTGTCGCCTGACGGTGAACCTCTGTGTGCCAGTTGGCAGCGACACGTCCATGGTGGTCTGCCGGCAGCGATTCCGCCGCGTGTCAGTCTTTGAAGATGTGCTCAGCAGTCAGTCCGACTGCGATTCCACCCGCTACCGGGGTCTGGACCTCTTTTTTCACAATCAGCTGCGCCAGACGCGCCGTCTTTACGCTTCACACGTGTCGGTCGTTCCCGACAGCCTCTACAGTGAAGAACGTGTTCAGAACACCTATGCCAACCTCAATGCCCTGCCCACCATCGGCTACACCAATCTCAAGATTGTGCCGGTGCCGGGCATCGACAGCCTCGTCGACTGCCAAGTATTTGTCAAACGCACTGTTCCCAACACCTTGCGGGCCGAATTGGAAGGTACAAACACCTCGGGCGACTTCGGGGCGGCAGTGTCGCTTTCTTATTCCAACCGCAATTTGCTCCGCGGGGCCGAACAGCTCATGCTGAAGTTCCGTGGGGCTTATGAAGCCATCACCGGGCTTGAAGGCTATGCCAACCAAAATTACGTGGAGTGGAGTTCCGAAATGTCGCTGCGCTTCCCCACGTTGCTCATCCCCTTTGTGCATCGCGAGGCAAAATGGCGACTCAAAGCCTCCAGCGCGGCCCAGCTGATGTACGATTCGCAGGACCGTCCCGAATTTCACCGCCGTGTGCTCACCGGAGCCTGGACCTACCGTTGGAGTCCGGTGGCCGACAGCCGTTGGGAGCATCGGTGGGACCTCCTTTCCGTCAACTACGTGTACATGCCGTGGATTTCCGACACCTTTCGCAAGGACTATTTGCAGGGCGATGATCCCCACTATGCGGTGCTCCGTTACAGTTACGAGAACCTCTTCATCGTGAAAACGGGCTACAGCTTCGTGTTCAATTCGCAACGAACCGGCGGCAATGCCGCTGTGGCGAACCTCTACCAAACCAATGGCTACCAGCTCCGCATGGGGGTCGAACTGGCCGGCAATGTGCTGTATGGGCTGTCGAAGTTGTTTCGCACCCATCAGAATGACGAAGGGCAGCACGACCTCTTCGGCATAGCCTACTCCCAGTATGTCAAGTTTGACTTTGACTATTCGAAGAGCCTGGTGCTGAACGAGCGCAATTCGTTGGCCTTTCACACCGCCTTGGGCCTTGGCCTGCCTTACGGCAATTCCAGCATACTTCCTTACGAGAAACGCTATTTCTCGGGCGGAGCCAACAGTGTGCGCGGATGGAGCGTGCGCGAGCTGGGGCCGGGTGCCTATCGGGGCAGTGACGGCAAGGTCGATTTCATCAATCAGACCGGCAACCTGAAGCTTGACCTCAACGTGGAGCTGCGCACCTATCTCTTCTGGAAACTGCATGCCGCCCTGTTTGTGGATGCAGGCAATGTGTGGAACACGCGAAACTATCCAGGCATGGACGATGCACAGTTTCGCTTCGACCGCTTCTACAAGCAGATAGCACTTTCCTATGGTTTGGGCATCCGCTTCAATTTCGACTATTTCATCCTGCGCCTTGACGGAGGCATGAAGGCCGTCAATCCGGCTTACTCCTCACGCCGTGAACACTATCCGATGGTCCACCCCAGCTTCAAGCGCGATTGCGCATTGCACTTTGCCGTGGGACTGCCGTTCTGAGCATCGTTCCGGTCCACAGTGTTACCCCGAGCGTGTGCTCCAACCAAACCGAAAAGAATAATCTCCAGATATGGTGAAGTTTATCAGTTTCAGTAGCGGGAGTTGCGGCAACTGCTACTACCTCCTGTGTGAGGGATATGGCCTACTGGTCGACCTTGGAATCGGCATTCGGGCCTTCCGCAAGAATTTCAGCAACTATGGCCTGCCCATTGCCCAGATCCAGGCCATCCTTGTCACCCACGACCACACCGACCACGTGCGTGCGGTGGGGGCAGTCAGCCAGAAATTCCACATTCCGGTCTACACCTCAGCCAAGGTGCACGATTCCATGCGGCTCAACCACTACGTGTCGAAAAAAGTGCCGTCGGAGCTGCGTCACGACATCGACCGCGGAACGCAGCTGCAGTTAGGCCCCTTCCGCGTCACGTCCTTTGCTGTGCCCCACGACAGTGCCGACAACAACGGCTACCTCATTGAAGTGGAAGACAAACGCTTCGTCCTGATCACCGATGTGGGCCATTTCACCGATGAAATGGCTCCCATCGTTCATCGGGCCACCCATCTTGTGATTGAGTCAAACTACGATTCCGCCATGCTCTCGTCGGGTCGCTATCCGCTGCGCCTGCAGCAGCGAATCCGTGGCGGAAACGGACACATCAGCAATGTGCAGACAGCCTCCTACCTGTCAGAGCATTTGGATGGGCAATGCATCCGTCAAGTGTGGCTCTGCCATCTGAGCGAGGAAAACAACCGTCCGCAGCTGGCTCGCGACACGAGTGTGGAAGCCTTGCGGCAGGCAGGCTTTGCGGTGAACGAAGCCGACGGGCTGAAGCTTGATGTGCTGCCGCGGCGCACCCCCACGTTGCTCATGGAATTGTAACCAACTGGCCTATAGTCTCTCTCCGATATATGATTATTACTCTGGATTTCGCTCAAGCTTGTTTTGACACGTTCAACCGCCAGATCTTTGGCGGCAAGTTGCCACGTGTGCCCATCACGCTCGGCAGAGCGCAGCACCTGATCGGCACATGTTCCTATTCTGTGCCGCACGGTCGTTCGCGGTCGTCCGAAGCCTTGAAGCATGCTTACGGTTTTCGGCTCCGTTTCAGCACGTGCTTCGATATGCCCCGTGAAATGTGGGAGGACACGGTCATTCATGAAATGATACACCTTGCGCTTGCCGTCGGCCGAATCAGTGACGATGGCGTGCATGGCACGGCTTTCAGGCAGCTGATGGAGCGGATCAATCGCGAGCACCATCGGCATGTCTGCGTACGCCACGACAACAGTGACGGGCAAACCGTCTGCACGCAGCCGGTGCGTTGGGTGGTGGCCGCGTTGGTGAAGTATGCCAGCGGCACTTTGGGCATCAAGGTGCTTCCGAGGGTGAAACCAACCATTGTGCGTTACTACCAAGTCGTGTCGCGGCAGCCCGATGTGCTGTCGGTTGAACTTAGCCTCACGCGCGACCCGTTCTTCAACCGCTATCCCAAGTCGGGGGCACTCAAGGTGTATGCCATCAGTGCAGAAGATGTGGCAATGCACCTCAAGGATTCCATTCCCGTCCTTTGCCGAGATGGGGATGTAGTGGTGTGCACGCCACCACTGCATGTCGAACGGTGACAGTGCTGAGATAGTCAATACTGTAGAGGCCGACATGACAAAGTCCCCGTAAATCGTGCCTATGGTCGGTTTACGGGGACTTTGCCTTTACGATGGCCTATTCCGGCAGCTGCTGCGCTGAAGAGGTGGAGATGGGGCCCTTCGCGCAGCTTAGAAATTCACGTTCAAGCCCAGGCTGAGCAGCTCGTTGAACTGGAAATAGGATTCTCCCTCTTTGCGCTTTCTGCTGTCGTCGAATCGGGGATAGAGGAATAGCCGGGTGGAGAGATACTTGTTGAAGGTGAAGTTGAACGTGTTCTCCCATTCCACCTGCGTTTTGCTGTAGTCCGTGAAGTAATAGATTCTGCCCTGCCAGCTGAGGTTGTTCAGGATGTCCCACTTGTAGTTGACGGTGATGTTCGAACCGTAGTCCCACTTCGAGTGGTGTCCGCTCGTCAGGCCGAACGACGTTTCGAGCGATGGCCTTCCCACATATTTCAGTTTCAAAGCAATGGGCGACACCGTGGCACTGATGTTGAATTTCTTCTTTTTCAGCTGATAGTCCATACCGACCGAGAGCAGCGACTCGAAAGGCGACATGAAGTCGGAGTACACCTTCTTGTCGTTAGACTTGTAGCCTTTGTAGAATTGGGTCCAGCTTTGCAGCATCACGGTGTAGTACCAATTCTTCACGGCTCGGAGTCCGAGCTTGTTGGTCAGGCGCAGCAGGTCGGAGTTCGTTTTGTACTTGTGTTCGTCATCGTTGTGCGACGATTGAAAACCGAGTTTCATTTCCAACGTGTTCTCGAAGGTCACCTTCTGCTGGTTGTTGTAGTTGGCCCGAATGGTCGTGGCCGCCAGCAGTGCATTGTGGCTTTCTCCTCCCTTGTACCAGTTGTCCGACACATAGTTCTGCGTGAACTGCAGCGAGAAGTTGGTGCTGAACGTCCAGAAGTTGGGCCTTCTGACCACCACGTGCCAGTCATCGGTGTCGATCATCGTGGGGCCGCCCTTTTCGTTCTGTTCGAATTCCTCCTTCAGGTCCTCCTTGGGGTGTGGGTAGCTGTCTTTGGACAATACGATGTCGACCGTTCCGGCCACCGCTTCTTCGTTTTTCACAAGCCAAGGCGTAAATGCATAAGTGTGGGTGAGCATGGAGTCCGACATGGCCAGCAGCTCATACACATGTGCCGACGAGGCCAACTGCGGCTTCATGCCTCGCGTATTCGTAGTGTCTTTTCCGAAGCACCTTGCCAATATGTTGTTGTAGAGGGTGGGGCTTCCGAACAGTGCGGCATAGTAAGGGTTGCTCAGCGTGTCGGCCTCCTCGTAGCGCCATTGGCTGTAATGGTTGATGAGTGAGTCGAGTTTTTGTGTGTATTTTAGCTCCAGTGCACTCACACTCTTCTTTCCGCGCGTGGCGACTCGTGCGTGCTGTTCGCTCTGGTGCTGTGCCAGAGCCGTTTGTGCGCTGCACAGGAGAAGCAGTGCAAGACTTGTGTAGAATGAAGTGATCCGTGGCATGAGTCGAGATTCGATTGAGGGTGAAAGGATGAAATGGTCGTGAGGCAGCATGGGCGGGCAGCGGGCGTAAGCAGTGAGGTAGAAACCGCAACCGGCCACGCACCCTCCGCTATCTGCGCTCAATTGCTTGCAAAGGTAGCAAATTATGGTGAAAAGCCCGAATGCATCCAACGGGAAAGGGCAAAGATGCAGGATTTCGGATTATTATTTGTAATTTTGCAAACATTCTCGTGCGCATTCAGCCTCATGCGCCAGCGGAAGGAGTAATGGCTACTCAGCCGAAACGACATCTGGATGACAGGGATGTTCTGTTTCATGTACCCATCTTTATAATACACCTTAGCAGTATGAACACGACTTCAGCATTCCTCTTCGACCTCGATGGGGTGATCATTGACAGTGAAACGCAGTACACGGAATTTTGGACCCTTGTCGGGCAACGTGATTTCCCCGACGATCCTGATTTTGCCGTGCACATCAAGGGGAGTACGCTGGTGCAGATTTTCGACAGATACTATGCCCATGACGAGGCCCGACGGAAGCGGGTGGGGGATGAACTCAACGCCTTCGAAGGGCAGATGAGCTATCCGCTCATACCGGGTGCGTTGGCCTTTGTTGATGCATTGATGCAGGAAGGATGGCAAACGGCTGTGGTCACCAGTTCCAACCACGAGAAGATGGCACACCTGTGCCGCTCGCATCCGCATCTGTACGAGCACTTCACCCGCGTGTTTACTGCCGAGGATGCAGCTCGGTCCAAGCCGTTCCCCGATTGCTACGTGGGTGCTGCGCGGCATTTGGGCTTTTTCCCCGCCGAGTGCTATGTGGTGGAGGACTCGCTTAATGGCGTGAAGGCCGCACAAGCGAGTGGTGCTCACGTCATCGGCATCACCACCTCGCTGCCTGAAGCGACGCTCACCCCCTATTGCGAACGGGTGGTGAACAATTACGATGAACTATTCGAGTCCTTTCATCTGCGTGCATCGCATTGATGCCGCCGTGGAATGACCCTATTGCTCCGTCAGTCGCAAGGCCGTTGCCTCATGCAGAAAGGATGCCCCTCCCGGCATGCCTCGATGTCGCGAAGACAACCACACACACTTCTGGCGCTGCATCACCGATAAATACACAAAAACAACAAATGTCAGGTTATTTAGTAGAAGACACCCGCAAGGTGACCGCCTTGCGCTTGAGCGAAATGAAAGCTGAGGGCAAGAAGATTGCCATGCTCACCTCTTACGACTACACGACGGCATCCATTGTCGATGCCGCGGGTGTCGACAGCATCTTGATTGGCGACAGTGCATCGAATGTGATGGCAGGCAATGCCACCACGCTGCCCATCACCTTGGACGAGATGATTTACCACGCCCGTTCCGTAGTGCGTGGTGTGAAGCGTGCCTTCGTGGTGTGCGACATGCCCTTTGGCACCTATCAGGTGTGTGCGCACGACGCAGTGGCCAATGCCGTGCGAATCATGAAGGAAACGGGGGCCGATGCAGTGAAGCTGGAAGGCGGAGCCGAAATCATTGAAGCCGTGCGTGGCATCGTGGCCGCCGGTATCCCCGTGGTGGGTCATTTGGGTCTTACACCCCAAAGCATCCATGCCTTCGGCTCCTATGCCGTGCGTGCCAAGGAGGATGCTGAAGCAGCCAAGCTCCTTTCCGATTGCAAACTGCTGGAGGAAGCAGGTGCTTGCGCCATTGTGCTGGAGAAGATTCCAGCCCGACTCACTGCCGAGGCTGTGGCCGCTGTACGTATCCCTATCATTGGCATCGGTGCCGGCGCTGCCGATGGGCAGGTGCTGGTGGTGGACGACATGCTCGGAAAGAACGAGGGATTCAAACCCAAATTCCTGCGTCGCTATGCCCAACTGCACGAGATCATGACCGAGGCCATCGGCCACTATGTGAGCGATGTGAAGGACGCGTCGTTCCCCAACGAAAACGAGTGTTACTGATCGGGGTGTCCTTTAGCCTGTAACCATATGGGACAAGTTCACAATCGGTTGTGCAGCACGCGCTTTGTCAATTTGTGCTTAGCCAATCTGCTGGTCAACCTCTTCGTATTCGCCCAGCTGCCACTGTGGCAGCAGAAACTGCCACAAACCGATGCCGCCCATCCGGTGCTGTGCTGCGGGCTGTTGGCCTTCTGCATCGGCATGATCGTTCCGGGGCCATTTGTGGCCCACCTGCTTGAGAAGTACCGGCGCAAGCTGCTCTACCTGCAGGCATTGGTGGTCCTGGTGCTTTGTGCGGTAGGGGCGTTTTGCCTGCCCGATGGGCAAGCCTGTATTCTGGTTTCTCTGCTCTTTGCTCTGGAAGGGGCTGCCTATGGTGTGATGCAGATTGCCATGGGCACCACCATCGTCAACGACATGCTCGTGTCTGCACAGCGCACGAAGGGCGATTGCTTCTATGCCTGGGCCGGACGCATAGGCATGCCCGGCGGACTGTTGGCTGGCAGCATCATGTCGGCCTGTGTGCCCGCTCCCGGCAGTGTGTGGTGGGCAGCGGTTGCCCCTGCTGTGGCCTATCTGCTGGTGGCTCAGACCACCATTCCCGTGAAAGCTCCTGTGCGCATGCCCGTAGTGGCGCTCGACCGCTTCTTCCTGCCCTCATCGTGGGGCACCATGTTGGCCTTGTTTCCTTCGGCCTTTGTGGTGGGCCTGCTTTTGTCGGTCCACACATCAATGGCTGGGCTTGTCGCACTGCTTGCGGGATATGTGCTGGCATTCTTGCTGCAAAGGTGTGTGCAGGTGCAGCGCTTCCATTTCACCCGTATCTGCTTGGGCTACGTGTTTCTGGCTGTGGCCTTGGCCATCGATGCCTTGCATGTGGGTGCTGACATCTCTGCTTGGCTTCCCGCCCTGTTGGCCGGATGTGGCTGCGCTTTGGTCAGTGCCAATCTGCTTGTGCATTTTGTGGAACACTCCGAGCACTGTCAGCGAGGCACAGCCCAGAACACGCATTTGCTCGTCTGGACATTGGCTTTCTGCTTGGGGATGGGCTTGGGCATTCAGTATCTGTAGGGTATGTTCCCATGAGGCATGGCGGCGCATTCGCACGTATTTCTCTTTTCATGAATCCGAAACTTTCTCTATGCTCCAGCAAGGGAATGTTTCGGATTTTCTCGTTTCCGCAAGGGCCGATCGGCAGTGCATGGTGCAAGATGCATGGTTCGGTGCATACTTCAGCAGTAGGGGGAGCGTGCACCGTTCGGCATGCGCCACCGATCGAAAATCCGACAAAAGTTCCAATTTTCCCTCATTGCTTTCCGTAGTGTATATGTCCGCGAAAGTCCCAAAGTCCCAAAAGTCCCAGCCTTGGACTTTATAATATAATATATAATGGAATATATATAACATACAGATAATCAGTGCTTAAGCACATCTATGCCTATCTGCGTCCCACCCCCTGGGACTTTGGGACTTTTGGGACTTTGGGACAAATGTCGTGATGATGCGTCGTTGTGAGCGGTGATGAATGATAAAGCATCATCAGCGAAAATCGGAGAAATGGAACAGTTTTCGCAAGGACAAGCAGTGGAAGTGATAGTGGGTTCCCCTTCTCCCATTTTTCGCCACTTTGAATCTGAGGTGCCCGCAGAAGCGTGGCAGCGGCATGGGCATGGTGGCAGACCACCAATGCCTGCATTTCGCATCAGAGCCTCTGGTTGGAATCAATGTGCACGATGCGAGAGGATGACTGGCGAGAAGAAGCATCGCTCCCCGGTTTTGTCGAACGGGATGGGCAGTTCGTCTATTCTTCGGTGCTAAGAAACATTTTATGCCGGTTGATTTGCATTTGCGTCCGTACCTTTGCAGCAAAAACAAACAAATGACGCAAAGCCTATGAAAAAGAGAATAGGGTGCATGGCCATAGCCGTTGTCTGTGCTTCGGCTATGATCCATGCGCAAGAGGCAGCCAATGGGCAGTGGACGCTGCGGCAGTGCATCGACCATGCCATGGCCCACAATGTGCAGTTGCTAAAGAACCGCAATGCTGAACTGCAGTCTGTGGTCGATGTGAAGGAAGCGAAGGCCGGACTGCTGCCCAGCCTGAATGCTTCCGTTTCGCAGAATCTGAACTACCGGCCTTTTCAGGAAACGGGTGGCAACTTCGTGAACGGCGGCATTGCCACATCGGCAGCCGACAAGGCCACGCAGAGCGGGTCGTATGGGGTGAATGCCTCGTGGACAGTTTGGGACGGTCAGAAAACGCGCCTTTCGGTGGCCAATGCCGGACTGAAGCAGCAGATGGCCGTGCTTGACACACAGGCGGAGGCCAACAGCGTGAAGGAACAGATTGCCCAGCTCTACACACAGATACTCTACATGAAGGAGGCCGCCAGGGTCAACCGCCAACTGCTCTCGCAGGACTCTGTGGTGCTGGCTCGCGGCCAGGAAATGGTGCAGGTGGGGCAGATGGCACGCGCTGACTTGGCACAGCTGGAGGCGCAGGTGAGCCAGGGACGCTACGACGTGGTGAACGTGCAGACGCAAATAGCTGATGCGCGGATGCAGCTCCGGCAACTGCTGGAACTCCCTGATTCAGTGCCGTTTGACGTGGCGGATTCGCAGTGCTCGGACGCGGACGTGATGGGGCAGATTCCTTCGCTGGAGTCATCGGTTGAAGCAGCTTTGGCGAACCGTCCTGAAATGGTGCGTTCGAAGCTGGCCATCGAGCAGAGCCAACTGTCGACGAAACTCGCCCGCAAGGGCTATCTGCCTACGGTGAGCCTGACCGGAAGCTTGGGAGACAGCCACATGACGGGAGCGCAGAACAACTTCTTCAATCAGATGAAGCAAAACTTCTCAGCCATGGTGGGCGTGTCGGTGAGCATCCCCATTTTCGACAACCGCAAGACGAAAAGCGCGGTGGAAAGGGCGCAACTGGCCGAAACGACCGCTCAACTCGACCTGCTGGACCAGGAGAAGCAGTTGCGCAAGTCGGTGGAAACGTATTGGCTCAATGCCACCAACAGCCAGGCCAAGTATGAAGCAGCCCGCGACAATGTGCGGAGCCTCAACGCAAGCTATACACTGATGAACGAGCAGTTTCAGGTGGGGCTGAAAAACATTGCGGAACTGCTCAACAGCCGATCGGGCCTGCTGAATGCCGAGCAGCAGATGCTTCAGGACAAGTACACGGCATGGCTCAACCGTTCGCTGCTGGCGTTCTATGCCGGAGAGGAACTGGGTGAGTAATCAGACAAGTGAATAGACCAAATGACCGAGAATGAAAAAGAATACGATTAAGAAAACGGTGCTTGCGCTCGTGCTGCTGGCAGCGGCAGGCGGCGGGTGCTATGTGTGGAAGGGCCATCAGGAAGCGCCTTTTGAAGTGAGCTATGAAACCGCCAAGGTGGAAAAAGCCACTATCGGAAACAGTGTGACAGCCACGGGTACCATCGAGGCCGTGACTTCGGTGGATGTGGGTACGCAGGTGTCGGGCATCATCGACAAGATTTATGTGGACTACAATTCTGTGGTGAAGAAGGGACAGGTGATTGCCGAACTCGACAAGACCAACCTCGTGAGCGAACTCAACAGTGCCAACAACCAGCTGGCTGGAGCCAAGAGCGACTTGCTGTATCAGCAGGCCAACTTCGCCCGTCAGAAAACGCTTTACGACAAGGGACTCATCAGTGCCAACGACTATGAGTCGGCCCGACTGGCCTTGCAGCAAGCGCAAAGCACGATGGCGCAGCGTCAGGAGGCTGTGAAGAAGGCGCAGACGAATCTCGGCTATGCCACCATCACTTCGCCCATCGACGGCATCGTGCTGAGCAAGTCGGTCGAGGAGGGGCAGACGGTGGCTTCCAGCTTCAGCACACCGACGCTCTTCACTATCGTGAAGGACATGACCGACATGCGCGTGGTGGCCAACGTGGATGAGGCCGACATAGGCGAGGTGCAGGTGGGCCAACGCGTGACTTACACCGTGGATGCCTATCCCAACGACACCTTTGAGGGGACGGTGACGCAGGTGCGCAACGAGGCCACTACGGAAAACAATGTGGTGACCTACGAGGTGGTGATTTCCGCACCCAATCCCGACCTCAAGCTGAAACCCGGGCTGACGGCCAATGTCACCATCTACACGTTGGAACGCACGGGCATTGTGAGCGTGCCGACCAAGGCGCTGCGCTTCACGCCGACCAAGGAGACGGTGGGCAAGCAGGACAAGATCGTGGACTGCCAAGGCTCGCACAAGCTCTGGGTGCGCGAAGGACGCACGTTCAAGGCATTTGCCGTGAAAACGGGCATCACCAACGGCACCCGCACCGAAATCCTCAGCGGCGTGAAGGAGGGTACGGTGGTCGTGGTGGACATGAAGGAAGCCTCGGCGGATGGAGCCCCGGATGGGGAAACTGCCGAAGGCGGGGAAGAGAAAAGCCCGTTTGCCCCCGGCCCTCCGGGAAAGAACAAGAAGAAGTGACCTGACACAATCATAACCAACTCGTGGTCAGAGCCCGTTGCCTGGTAAGGGGGAACTGGCATGGTGATGGATGCGGGGCAAATGCTCCCGGCCCGGCTCTGTCCACGACCATTCAAGAATCATATGGCTGAAACATTCCTTAGTCCGGAAGAGCATCTGGAGGGACGCAAGGTGGTGATCGAACTGCGCGACGTGCGTCGCAATTTCCAGGTGGGCGACGAAACGGTGCATGCCTTGCGCGGCGTGTCGTTTAAAATCTATGAAGGCGAGTTCGTGACCATTATGGGCACATCAGGTTCGGGCAAGTCGACCCTGCTCAACCAGTTGGGCTGCCTCGACACGCCCTCGAGTGGCGACTATCTGCTCGACGGCGTGAGTGTGCGCACGATGCGCCGCAGTGAACGGGCCGTGCTGCGCAACCGGAAAATCGGTTTCGTGTTCCAGAACTACAACTTGCTGGCCAAAACCACATCGGTGGAGAATGTGGAGCTGCCCCTGATGTACAATTCGAAGGTGGGAGCCGCCGAGCGCCGCGAAAGGAGCATCCGGGCACTTCAGATGGTGGGACTCGGCGAGAGACTCTACCACAAGTCGAACCAGATGTCGGGCGGACAGATGCAGCGCGTGGCCATCGCACGTGCATTGGTGAACGACCCGGCGGTGATTCTGGCTGATGAAGCCACGGGCAACCTCGACACGCGCACTTCATTCGAAATACTGGTGCTGTTTCAGAAGCTCTTTGCCGCCGGCCGCACCATCGTGTTCGTGACGCACAATCCCGAAA
This sequence comes from Alloprevotella sp., assembly GCA_036802405.1. Taxonomy (GTDB): domain Bacteria; phylum Bacteroidota; class Bacteroidia; order Bacteroidales; family Bacteroidaceae; genus Alloprevotella. The sequence continues at coordinate 17,183 of DAIRWG010000006.1, read as the reverse complement.
TAGCCCAGTACTCGAGCCGTAACATCGTGCTGCGTGACGGCCAGATCAAGGAGGATGTGGTGAATCCGCACATAGCCTCGGCTGCCGAGGCGCTGGCGCAGTTGCCGGTGCCGCAGGATTAAATAGAACCTATTGATAGCTATGAACATTTCCAACTTATTCAAGATAGCCCTCAGGGCCATAGCGGCCAACAAGCTGCGTTCGTTCCTGACGATGCTGGGCATCATCATCGGTGTGGCTTCGGTGATCGCGATGCTGGCCATTGGCCAGGGGTCGAAGAAGAGCATCCAGGCAAACATTGCCGAGATGGGGTCGAACATGATCATGATCAGGCCCGGGCAGGACAAGGGACCCGGTGGGGCGCGGCAGGATGCTTCGGACATGCAGACGCTCAAACTCAAAGACTACGAAACGCTGAAGGAGAGCGCGAAGTATCTGGCAGCCATATCGCCTTCGGTCAACTCTTCGGGCCAGTTCATCTATGGCAACAACAACACGCCCAGCACCATCTACGGCATTGCGCCCGACTATATGGAAATCCGTCAGCTGAAGGTGCAGGATGGCGAAATGTTTACGGATGACGACATCAAGACGTCTGCCAAGGTGTGTCTGCTCGGAAAGACGGTGGCCGACAACCTTTTCACCAACGGTGAAGATCCCGTGGGGCAAGTGGTGCGTTTCAACAAGATTCCTTTCCGTGTGGTGGGCGTGCTGAAGTCGAAGGGCTACAACTCCTTCGGCATGGACCAGGACGACATGGTGCTGGCCCCCTACACGACTGTGATGAAGCGTGTGCTTTCGGTGACCTATCTGGAGGGAATCAACGCATCGGCCATCACCGAGGACATGACAGACTTGGCCATTGACGACGTGACTGCCCTGCTTCGCGAGAACCACAAGCTGAAGAAAACGGATGAGGACAACTTCACCATCCGCAGCCAGCAGGAAATGGCGGAAATGATGAACTCGACTTCCGACACCATGACCGTGCTGCTGCTTGTGGTGGCTTGCATTTCGCTCATCGTGGGAGGCATCGGCATCATGAACATCATGTATGTGAGCGTGACGGAGCGTACGAAGGAAATCGGACTGCGCATGTCGGTAGGTGCGCGTGGAGTGGATATCCTCAATCAGTTTCTGATCGAATCGGTGCTGCTCAGCGTGACAGGCGGCATCATCGGTGTGCTGGTCGGGGTGGGGGCTGCTGTGGGCATCAACGTCTTTGCCCATTGGCCCATCCAGATCCAGCCTTGGAGCGTGCTCCTCAGCTTTGCCGTGTGCTCGGCCACGGGCATCTTCTTCGGATGGTATCCGGCCAAAAAGGCAGCTTCGCTTGACCCCATCGAGGCCATCCGCTACGAATGACTTTCGCCACCGCGGTGGCAGAACAGAACAACTGACAACAACACATATGGTGCAAAGGCCTCCATGTCTGGCCTCTTTGGGCTAAAGCGAAGTGATGGTTCGTGATTTTTTTGTAACTTCGCACCCGAAGGGCAGATAGGGTTGGCCTTTGCCTTTTTCATTTATCCATGAAGCGACTCGCTGAGAATGGATGGCTGGGCAGCCCGCCTGTGCTGGCTGGAGCTGGCCTGCTTTCCCGTTTCCCGTGTCCTGACTGGATACACTACTGATGCATCATGATGATTTCCCGCAAATTGACCGGTGTGATTGAAGTGGCCGTGCATGTGCTCACTTGGACCTACATATTCCTTTCCCCCTTGTTCTTCAAGCGAAGCGACGAGTCTATCCATTGGGAACGGCTGCTGGAGGGAGGCGTTTTTCCGGCAGTGACCTGCGTCATGTTCTATGTGAACTATCTGTGCCTGATTCCCCGCTATGTGTTCAAGCCCCACCGCTTGCGCATGTTCGTGCTGATGAATGTGTTGCTGTGTCTGGTGTGCATGGCTTTTGTGGAACTGCACATGCACTTTGTGCTGATGATGAAGTCCACGGGGCACCCGCCCGTAGGCGAGGTCAGAAGGGCGTTTCCTCCCCGAATTTTCTTTGTCATCCGTGGCTTCCTCACCTTTGTGTTTGTCATCGGTGTGTCGGTAGCGTTGAGGTTGAGCAAACGTTGGCACCAGAGCGAACGTGAACGCGCTGAAGTGGAACTGAAGAATCTGAAGAACCAGGTGAACCCCCACTTCCTGCTCAACACGCTCAACAACATTTATGCGCTGACCGCTTTCGACACGGACAAGGCACAGGAGGCTATACAGGAACTCAGCAGACTGTTGCGTTACATGCTTTACGAGAACCAGTCGGACCGTGTTCCGCTGCCGCATGAAGTGGATTTTCTGCGTTCCTATGTGGCGCTGATGCGGATTCGCTTGAGTGCCAACGTGCAAGTGGATGTGAGTTTTGAGGTGGAGGATCCCAGTGTGCAGGTGGCTCCGCTCCTGTTCATCTCGCTGGTCGAGAATGCCTTCAAGCATGGTGTGAGCCCGATTCAGCCGAGTTATGTGCATGTGAGGCTGCATTCCGACAGCAAGCGCCTGACTTTCGACTGCCGCAATTCCAACTTTCCCAAATCTACGGATGACAAGCAGCCTGGCGGCATCGGTCTGGTGCAGGTGGCGCGCAGGCTTGAACTGGCTTATGCCGGTCGCTACGAATGGCGGAAGGGAGTGTGTGCAGAGGGCAAGGAATACGAATCGTGCATCACGATTTACCTGTAAGCCTATGGAGGACTTCCCCTGCTTGAAGGAACGTGCAGAATGACAAACTACCCAATGAAGAGAAACGTTATGCAAGGAACGATGAAGTGCGCCATCGTGGACGATGAACCCTTGGCGCTTGGCCTGATGGAGAGCTATGTGCTGAAGACTCCCGGGCTGGAATTGGCTGGAAAATACTCCAATGCGGTGATGGCCATGGCCGGACTGCAGCATCAACCAGTGGATTTGCTTTTCCTCGACATTCAGATGCCCGATCTGAGCGGCTTGGACCTCTCGCGCATGATCGACACGGAGCACACCCGGGTCGTGTTTACGACGGCCTTCAGCGAATACGCATTGGAGGGCTACAAGGTGAATGCACTGGACTATTTGCTCAAGCCGATCAGCTACACGGATTTCGTGGCTTCGGTGAGCCGTGCACAGCGGTGGAAGGAACACTTGCCTGATGCCGGTCGGGCTGATGGGGACGAAGTGCAGCCGGAAAAGGGCGCGGCATCGGGCAACGGCTATTTCTATGTGAAAAGTGAGTATCGCATCGTGCGTGTGGACGTGGACGACATCCTCTATGTGGAAGGACTGAAGGACTATGTGAAGATTCGCCTTGTGGGACAGGAACGGCCCATTCTCACGCTCATGTCGATGCGTGCTATGGCAGAAGAACTTCCCGGTGATGTGTTCTTCCGCGTTCACCGTTCGTTCATCGTCAACATGCAGCAAGTGCGTGCCTTTGAGAAAGGGCAGATTGTGTTTGGGGAAAAGCGCATCCCCGTTTCCGACAGCTATCGCGACAGGGTGAACGCTTTTGTGGAAAGTCATCTCGTGCAGGGACGCTGACCTGTGCAGGAATGCCGGTCGGGGCGAAACCAACAGAATCGTGGTCGCTTGCATTCAGGAGAAATTTCCTTTATTTTGCCTGTCGGCTATTTGTTTGTTGAAAGAATGTGCTATCTTTGCAGCGTGGGAGTCAACCACTGAAACCAGCCCGCGAAGTTGGCAAGTTAAAAATCCAATTTGGCGAGGTCGGGGAGCCTACAGGGTCCGACTTCGCTTTTTTTGACGGTATAGGCCCAGCTTCCTTCATCCTTATTCCGCATGACAAGTTGAACGTAAATGCCTCCACAGAAGCAATGAAAAGAATACTCTATCTCATCAATCCTATTTCAGGCACCCAGCGCAAGCAGGGCATCGCCAAGCTGGCGGAAGAACTGACAGACCATGTTCATTATGAGGTGGAACTCCGGTATACGTCGTATGCCGGACATGCTTCCGTGCTGGCAAGCGAAGCCGTCGAGAACGGCGTGGATGTGGTGGTGGCCGTAGGGGGCGACGGTACGGTGAACGAGGTGGCCAGGGCTTTGGTGCATTCGCACACGGCACTCGGCATCCTGCCTTGTGGATCAGGCAACGGACTGGCACGCCATCTGCACATTCCTCTCAACCCCCGAAAGGCTATCGAAATCATCAATGCCTGTGCCGTGCAGAACTTGGACTACGGCACCATCAACGGACGCCCGTTCTTCTGTACTTGCGGGGTGGGTTTCGATGCCTTTGTCAGCCAGAAGTTTGCGCAGTCAGGCCGGAGAGGCATGATTACTTATGTGGAGAACACGCTGAAGGAGGGACTGCTCTACAAGCCGCAGACCTATACGCTTGAGAGCGATGGAAACCGTGAGGAATGCAAGGCTTTCCTCATAGCTTGCGCCAATGCTTCGCAGTATGGCAACAATGCCTACATCGCCCCGAATGCCAGCATGAAGGACGGACTGTTCGACGTGGTGGTGATGGAGCCGTTCAATGCCATTGATGCGCCACAGGTGGCGCTGCAATTGTTTAAGGGAACGCTGCCCGCTAACAGCCATGTGAAGACGTTTCAGGCTGACCGCCTCGTGATTCATCGCGATGGCGAAGGGGCTGCCCACTGCGATGGCGATCCCTTCCTGACGGGCGACACCATCGAAATCGAAATGCAGCGTGGGCAGCTGAAGGTGCTGGTCAATCCCGGTGCCGACGACGAGGGGCTGCCGAAGGGAAAGAATCTCCTGCAGCTGCTGCCTGATTTCTTCCAGGAATGGACGGCGTTGCCCGAGAGCCTGATTACGAAAACGGGAGCCGACCTGAAGAGACTGAACCGCAGCATCGTGGAGAAACTGCGCGTGAAGGGCAAGTGAATGACGGCCCTTCGGGACCAACTCTTAATGTAGACTTAAATCGATGTGCCATTTTGCAAATTACTATTTCTCGGCATACATTGCTTGTTAAAAGAAAGCAATGTGGCGAATGATTTGACTAAAGCGATGCGGCAGGATGTCGCTAATTTGCTATTTTTGCGTTCGCTTGGTGCAAATGACGGCCGATAAGACAAGATGGGCTGATGCCGATGGCCTTTGGCTCGTTTTTTGCATCAGGAAGAACAACAAATAGGCAATATTAGATAATCAATAGAAACAATGAAACGCAATTTGATTCCTGCTCTCGCCTTGGCTTTTACTTTGGGCCTTGGCATGCCGGCGTCGGCATTGGCTGCAGTGCCGGCAAATCCGGTGGACTTGACAACGGCTGCCGAGAATGCCGTGAACTCTGTGGTCTATATCAAAGTGACCATCAACAGCAAAACGCAGACAATTCAATATAACGACCCGTTTGAGGACTTCTTCGGCGATTTCTTCGGCCGAGGCAATGGCGGAGGACAGCAACGCCGGCAAGTGGAGACTCCTAAGCGCTCGGGTGCCGGGTCGGGAGTGATTCTGACTTCCGACGGCTACATCGTGACGAACAATCATGTGGTGCAGGATGCCGATGAACTGACGGTGAAGTTGAACGACAACCGGGAATTCAAGGCCCGCATTATCGGTACGGACAAGACTACCGACTTGGCGCTGATCAAAGTGGAGGCTTCAAACCTGAAACCCATCACAGTGGCCAACTCCGACAACTTGAAACTGGGTGAATGGGTGCTGGCCATCGGCAATCCATTTAGCCTGACTTCAACGGTGACGGCGGGCATTGTCAGTGCCAAGGCTCGCTCGCTCGGGGCTACTCCCGGAAGCATCGAGAGCTTTATCCAGACAGATGCTGCCATCAATCCCGGAAACTCCGGTGGCGCCCTGGTCAATGCGAAGGGCGAACTGGTGGGCATTAATGCCATGATCTATTCGCAGACAGGCTCGTATGCAGGCTACGGCTTTGCCATTCCGACAAGCATCATGAACAAGGTGGTGGATGACCTGCGCAAATATGGGTCGGTGCAACGTGCCTTGCTGGGCATCATGGGACAGGATGTGTCGTCCTACATCGATGCACAGAAGGAGAAGGGAAAGGATGTGGACCTGGGCACGGTGAACGGCATTTACGTGGCTGAGGTGAGCAGCGATGGAGCGGCAGCCGAAGCCGGACTGAAGGAAGGCGACGTGATCACAAAGGTGGACGGAAAGCAAATCACGAAGTTTGGTGAGTTGCAGGAACTGATTTCGAGCCATCGTCCAGGCGACAAGGTGGCAGTGGAGTATCTGCGTGACAAGAAAAAACATACGGCAACCGTGACCTTGCTCAACGTGCAGGGAACGACAAGTGCCGTTCAGAGCCTTGACATGGATGCGATGGGGGCTGCACTCCGTCCGCTGACCGAACAGGAAAAGTCGGAACTCAACTTGCAGGCAGGACTGGTGATTTCGGCATTGCGTGACGGCAAACTCAAGGAGTCGGGATTGACCAAGGGCTTGATCATCACCAAAGTGAACGACCGCGTGATGCGCACCACCGACGACTTTGACGAGGCTGTGAAGGAGGCCAACTTAAGCACGGACCGAGTGCTCTGGATTCGTGCCAAGACTCAAAGTGGCTTGAACCGTTCGTTTACGGTGGAACTTTCCGACCCGAAGGCCAAGGCTCCCGCAGGAAAGACCTCCAAGAAAACAAAGTGATGCTTTGCCCTCTCCGATGAATGCCCTATGAACCGGAAAGGCTGAATGACATGCGAAATCTGCTTGACCTTGAGCGTCGTGGCGGATTTCGCATGTTGCTTTTTGCTACTTGACAGACTGGCAACAACTGATTCGAATGTAAAAGTGGATGCCGATTGCCCGTTATTTCGTGAAAATCTTGTAACTTTGTGGCGCAATAATAGTGGTGGTGTATGAATGGACTTTCCATTGGGCATCTCTCGCATAACAGATAAAACAATTCGTTCCAAATTATGAATATATCTTATAAGTGGCTGAAGGAGTACGTTGATTTCGATATGACTGCTCAGGAAGTGGCCGATGCGCTGACCAGCGAAGGACTTGAGGTGGACGGCGTGGAGGAAGTGCAAGCCATTAAAGGGGGACTTGAAGGACTCGTGGTGGGCCATGTGCTTACGTGCGAACCGCATCCTAACAGTGACCATATGCATGTGACCACCGTCGATGTGGGTGGCGATGCTCCCGTACAGATTGTTTGCGGCGCTCCCAACGTGGCTGCCGGACAGAAGGTGATCGTGGCTACAGTGGGCACAAAGCTTTACGATGGCGACCAGTGCTTTACCATCAAGCGTTCAAAGCTGCGTGGCGTGGAAAGCTTGGGCATGATTTGCGCTGAAGACGAAATCGGTGTGGGCACGAGCCATGATGGCATTATCGTGCTGCCTGAGGACACAAAGGTGGGCATGAAAGCTTCTGAATATTATGGTTTGGAGAGCGATTATGTGATTGAAGTGGACATTACGCCCAACCGTGCGGACGCTTGCTCGCATTATGGCGTGGCACGCGATTTCTATGCTTGGCTCGTGCGTCATGGCAAAAAGACGACTTTGCACAAAATGGATGTGTCGGCTTTCAAGGTGGACTCGCACGACCTTGATATCGACATTGATGTGCAGAACACGGAAGCCTGTCCCCGCTATTGTGCTGTGACTTTGAAAAACTGTCAGGTGAAGGAAAGCCCAAAATGGCTGCAGGAGAAACTCACGACGATTGGACTGCGTCCCATCAATAATATCGTGGACATCACCAACTATGTGATGATGGCTTATGGCCAACCGCTCCACTGCTTTGACGCTGACATGATCAAGGGAGGCAAAATCGTGGTGAAAGCCATGCCAGACGGCACCAAGTTTACAACGCTTGATGGTGTGGAACATACACTGACAGAGCGCGATTTGGCCATTTGCAATGCTGAAGAGCCCATGTGCATCGCTGGTGTGATGGGCGGAAAAGGTTCCGGCACATACGATACAACGAAAGACGTGCTCTTTGAAAGTGCTTACTTCCATCCCACTTGGATCAGAAAGAGTGCGCGCCGTCACGGCATGAACACCGATGCATCGTTCCGCTTCGAGCGCGGCATTGATCCCGATGGTCAAATCTATGCCTTGAAGGTGGCCGCTTTGATGGCCAAGGAATTGGCCGGCGGCGAGATTGCCATGGAGATCAAGGACGTGGAAACTCCGGGCTTGGCCAAGGAGTTTGACGTGAAGTTGGATTACAAATATGTGCACGACCTTGTGGGAAAGACGATTCCAGCCGATACCATCAAGAGCATTGTGACTTCGCTCGAAATGAAGATTGTGGAAGAAACCGAGGACGGCATCAGCCTGAAGGTTCCCGCTTACAGAGTGGATGTGCAGCGTCCTTGTGATGTGGTGGAAGACGTGCTCCGCGTGTATGGCTACAACAATGTGGAACTTCCGACGCAGGTGAAATCAAGCTTGACATTGAAGGGTGCGGTTGACCGCTCTAACCGTTTGCAAAACCTCGTGGCTGAGCAATTGGTGGGAGAGGGCTATCGCGAAATTCTCAACAACTCGCTGACGAAAGAGGCTTACTATGCCAAGCTGGAGCATTATGCTGCCAACCATTTGGTGCGGGTGATCAACCCGCTGAGTACGGATTTGAACGTGATGCGCCAGACGCTTCTTTTCGGAGGACTGGAGAGCATTGCGCACAATGCAAACCGCAAGAATGCGGATCTCCGCTTCTTCGAAACAGGCAATTGCTATTATTTTGACGAGTCAAAACGTGATGCCAACCGGGTGTTGGCTGCCTATACGGAATATAACTTCCTCGGAATCTGGCTTACGGGCAAGCGTGTGAGCGGTTCGTGGGCACATGCCGATGAGAATTCCAGCGTTTACCAGCTGAAGGCTTCGGTGATGAATGTGCTCAAACGAATGGGGGTACAGATGGGCGGTTTGCTCGTGCAGAATGGCGAGAACGACATCTTCAGCAGGAGCTTGGCTGTGGCTGACAGAAATGGTAAAATCCTTTTGGAACTTGGATTGGTGAAGAAAGAGATTCTGGCCAGCTTGGACATTGAGCAGGAAGTGTATTATGCTGAGCTCAATTGGACTGCCTTGATGAAGAAGGTATCGTCTAAGCCTGTCAGCTTCAAGGAAATATCGAAGTATCCTGCCGTGAGCCGTGACTTGGCGCTCCTGGTTGACCAGAAAGTGGAGTTTGCGGAAATCGAACGCATCGCTTATGCTTCGGAAAAGAAACTGCTGAAGAAGGTGGAGCTTTTCGATGTGTACGAGGGCAAGAACCTTGAGGCAGGTAAAAAGAGCTACGCTGTGAACTTCCAGTTGCAGGACGAGTCGAAAACGATGAACGACAAGCAGACTGATGCGGTGATGAACAAAATCATCCAGAACCTGCAGAAGCAGCTGGGTGCGCAGCTTCGTTAAGCGCATCAAGCATCTGCTGAAGTAACAAACAAGGAATCATTCAACAATAATTAAAATATCCAATGGGAAGAGCTTTTGAATACAGAAAAGCAACGAAACTGAAGCGTTGGGGACATATGGCCCGCACGTTTACGAAGTTAGGAAAACAAATCGCTGTGGCTGTGAAGGCTGGTGGTCCGGAACCCGAGAACAACCCGACATTGCGTGCCTTGATTGCAACGTGTAAGCGTGAGAACATGCCCAAGGACAACATTGAGCGTGCCATCAAGAATGCAATGGGCAAGGACCAGAGCGACTACAAGACGATGACTTATGAGGGATACGGCCCTCACGGCGTTGCCATTTTCGTTGACACTTTGACCGACAATCCTACCCGTACCGTTGGTGATGTACGTTCTGTGTTTAACAAATTCAACGGCAACTTGGGTACGATGGGCTCATTGGCTTATCTTTTCGACCATAAGTGCGTGTTCTCCTTCAAAAAGAAGGACGGACTTGACATGGACGAGATGATTCTTGACCTCATTGATTATGGCGTTGAAGATGAGTATGATGAAGACGAGGAAGAGGGCAGCGTGACCATCTATGGCGATCCCAAGTGCTTTGCACAGATTCAGAAGCATTTGGAGGAAAATGGCTTTGAAGTGGTGGGCGCTGAGTTTACCTACATTCCCAATGACCTGAAAGAGGTGACGGACGAGGAGCGTGAAAGCATTGACAAGATGGTGGAACGCTTGGAGGATTTTGACGACGTGCAGACTGTTTACACAAACATGAAGCCCGCCGAATAAGGAATACGGACATTTCTTTGTGACACGCTCTGCCCGGTTAGGATGATAGTCTGGATGAAGGGTTTGGAGTGTGGCACATTCAAGGGATAGAGAACGGGCTGACGGAGACGGATGGTCATCCTGACTTCGTCAGCCCGTACTTTGTTGTAACACTTGATTATACTTTGCTTAAGATGCAACATTTTGATTTTGTTCCTCAAGGGGTGTGCTGCCGTTGCATGCATATCGAAGTGGATGACGGAAAGGTGGAAAACGTGACATTTGAGGGCGGATGCAATGGCAACTTGAAAGGTATTGCTGCCTTGGTGAAGGGAATGCCTGTTGATGAAGTGGTGAAGCGCTTGAGAGGCATTCGCTGCGGCATGAAATTGACTTCCTGTCCGGATCAATTGGCGGCTGCATTGGAACGCATCGGCTGAAGGATTATTGCACTACTGTTTGCCGTACTCTTGCGGCGTGACAGTGGTCTGGTAGATGAACTTGTGGCTTGATGAAGAGCGGTAAACAAATCTGAAAATGACGGAGTGTTCGCGGATGGACTTGGTGTTGTCGTCCGTCAGGATGCGTTGCACAAGTTCATAATGGATGACGGGCTCGTTTGCCTTGAATACTACCTCGTTGGCTTTGTCAAGCGTGTACCACATGGTGTAGATGCGTGAATCCAAGTTGTAGGTCAAACTGTCGAGTGTGGTACCTTCTTCAGCTTGCTGGGGGCAGTGCTTGCTCGTGTATTCTTGTGCTTCGCGTGCTAACCGCTTGTCAAACTGTTCTTGACAGGACAGTAATGTGCCTGCGGATAGCAGCAGGCAGGATGCGAGTGTGGTTGTTTTCATTTTTTAGTTTGTTACGTGTGTGCTATGGTTTGATTCCCTTTTCGGGGGTGCTTATGCAAAAGTAACGAAAACTTTGAGATTATATGCAGAATATGGATAATATATCTAACGCAGTGTGCTTGGACCCTGCTATGCAAGTGCGGGTGGATCGTGCTGTGGGCTTTTTCAAATCAGGATTTAATTGTGCTCAGAGCGTGGTGGCAGCCTTTGCTGATCTTTATGGATTTACCGAAGAGCAAGCTTTCAGAATGTCAGCTTCGTTTGGAGGCGGCATCGGACGTATGCGTATGACTTGCGGCGCTGCTTGTGGTATGTTCCTCTTGGCAGGACTTGATTGCGGAGCCGTTAAGGGTGACGACCGCATGGGCAAAAGCCATAATTATGCGGTGGTGCAAGATTTGGCAGAGAAATTTCGTCAGATGAATGGTTCGTTGATTTGCGCTGAACTGTTGGGGCTGAGCAAAAAGGAAAATAGCCCTCAGGCTGAAGAGCGAAATGCTGCTTACTATGCCAAGCGTCCTTGCGCCATGATGGTCGAAACGGCTGCGGGGCTGTTTGCTAATTATCTATCTCAAAAGCATTTGCCCACGACATGAGGATTCTGCTGATTGGGGAATACAGTAATGTTCACTACACTTTGGCTGAAGGCTTGAGGCCCTTGGGACATGAGGTGGTGGTGGCTTCGGGAGGCGATGGATGGAAAAACTATCCACGTGACATTGACTTGAGCCGTGACGCGACGGACTTTTCTGACAGTGTTCGCTTCTTTTGCCGATTGGCTCGTCATTTCTGGCAGTTCAAAGGTTACGATGTGGTTCAGCTGATTAATCCTATGTTTCTCCGCTTGAAGGCTGAACGTATGTATCCTTTCTACAACTACTTGAGAAAGCATAACCGTTGCGTAGTAATGGGTGCCTTCGGAATGGATTATTATTACATTAAGGCCTGTCTGGATTTCCACACTTTCCGCTATAGCGATTTTAACTTTGGTGCTGTAGAACGGTACTCCAAGGAAAATGAAATGTTTAAGCGGGATTGGCTTCATGGTGAAAAAGGCAAGCTGAACAGATATGTGGCTCGTGATTGTGATGCGATCGTGGCTGGCTTGTATGAATATCATGCCAGCTATGTGCAGGAAGAGGATCTGAAAGACAAATTACACTTCATTCCTTTCCCCGTCGTGCTCAAATCTCGTGAACCCTTTAAAAGCCATCGTGAGCCAGGTGCACCCGTCCGTTTCTTTATAGGTGTGCAGCGCTTGCGCTCAGCTTACAAGGGAACAGACGTGATGCTGCGTGCCCTGGACAGGGTGAAAGCAGAACGCCCTGAAGGCTGTGTTGTAACGAAGGCTGAGTCAGTGCCTTTCACACAGTATGTGAAAATGATGAATGACAGTGAGGTGATTCTTGACCAGCTATATTCTTACACGCCCGCCATGAATTCCTTGGAAGCGATGAGTCGGGGCTTGATCAATGTGGGTGGGGGAGAAGCTGAAAGCTACGAATTGCTTCATGAGCCTTTGTTGCGCCCGATTGTCAACGTGGAACCTAATGAGGAGGACGTATACCGCAAGTTGCTGAATTTAGTGGACAAACGGGACGAACTGATTCCTAAGCTGCAGCAGGAAAGTCTGGAGTATGTTGCTCGGTACCATGAGTGCGGTGTGGTAGCCAAAAAGTACGAGAGTTTATATGAAAGCTTGCTTTCTGCTAAATGATAATGTAGCAGGCCCGCCCCTTGTGAACTGTGATTGTAGTTGACAGTTCGCAAGGGGCGGGCACGTTTCTGCTATTCTTTGTCTGAATTGGGAACGGATTGGGTCAGATGGACAGTTCGTCAAGAACCTTGATAAGCTTTTTGTCCATGATCTTCCGTTTTCCGATGGCGTCTACAAAGGGTACGTATACCACTTCGTTGTTGCGTACTCCTACCATCACATTTCGTTGGCCTTGTACCAATGCATCGATTGCTCCAACTCCCACTTGCGAAGCAAGAATTCTGTCGCGTGCAGACGGGCGTCCACCTCTTTGCAAGTGTCCCAGGATGGATACACGCACATCAAAGTTGGGGTATTCCTTGTTTACTCGGTTGGCATAGTACATGGCACCGCATTTGGGGCTTTCGCTGACAATGACGATGCAGCTTTTCTTGCTCTTTCTGATGCCGCGTTCCATGAACTGTATGAGCTGGTCGGAGCCGGTGGAATCTTCTGGAATGATGGCGGCTTCAGCTCCGGCTGCAATGGCGCTGTTCTGTGCCAGGAATCCTGCATCGCGTCCCATCACTTCTACAAAGAAGATGCGCTCGTGAGAGGTGGCGGTGTCCCTGATTTTGTCAACGCAGTCAGTGATTGTGTTGAGTGTGGTGTCGTAGCCAATCGTGTTGTCTGTTCCGTACAGGTCGTTGTCGATGGTTCCGGGAAGGCCGATGCAAGGGAAGTCGTATTCTTCTGCAAGCAACATGGCACCTGTGAGAGAACCGTTTCCGCCAATCACAATTAATGCGTCGATTGCCTCCTTGCGAAGGGTTTCATAGGCTTTCTTCCTTCCGGCCGCTGTCTGGAATTCCTTGGAACGTGCGGTACGGAGTATCGTGCCGCCTGTCTGGATGATGTTACTTACATCTTCCGTCGTGAACAGTTTCACTTCATCGTTGATAAGGCCGTCGTAGCCCCTATAGATTCCTTTTACTTTGAATCCGTTGCAAATGCCGCTTCGCGTGACGGCACGAATGGCTGCATTCATTCCAGGTGCATCACCTCCAGAGGTGAGTACACCGATGCATCTGATCTTTCCCATATTGTGTGTTGTTTAGAGTTCAAGAATGCTTCTCTTTTGAGTTGGTGCGATTCTACAGGTTTGGTAGTATGAAGTAGATTTCTGAACAGAGGCAAAGAAACCCGAGAAGGTATCCGATTATCACTTTTGGGGTGACATGGATGAGATACCATTTGAATGTGATGTGGCCGGCTCTGGCCATTATTGTTCCTGCGATGCTTGATGTGGCAAATACGAGTCCTCCTGTTGTGACGGAATATATCAGAAGTGGCCAAAATGAACCATCGCAAATGAACAACTCGGGCTTTGTGAATGCTTCGTGTACTGGTGATGTTGTGAACAAGTCTGCACTGGCTATAAGCGTGGACAAACTGCCAAATAATGCAGATAGCAGTGTTGTCGAAATGCCGATGGTGCAAAGTCCTATGTTGTGGCTATTGAGAAATGAACGGGCAGTCGTGAATAGCCCGGTTTCAGACAATGCACCGAACATGAGTGTTAGTCCGATAAAGAACAGGAGGTTCTGCATGTTGGCATATTGCAAGGCGATTGGAACGCGCTTCCGAACCATTTTGTCGCTGCTCATGAGAGGGCGGTTGAATACCTCGTTGATGGCCCATATGAATGCCAACACGCATAGTCCGCCTAAAAATGGTGGAAGCAGAGTGATCCTATGGAACGTGGGGATAAACCAAAGCCCTCCAATTCCTACTACAAGAAGAATGAATTTCTGCCAATTCTTGATAAGACTATCATCTCCATGGTACGCAGGGAGCGTGTCGCTATAGGGAAGTCGGTTTGGAAGTGACTTGCATAAGGCAGCGCTTACGAATGTCTGAAAAACGAGAATGGGGCAAACGATCATCAGAAAGTAGATGGTGGGAGTGACCATCCCATCATTCCATAACTTCAGTGTTGTCATGTCTCCAATGACCGTGATGCTACCTCCTGTGCAGGCTGCTGTTACTATGTTTGTGGTGATGACTCGTTTGCATCTGCTTTCCTTGAGCAACGGATGAACAATGCTTAGAATGAGGATGGTGGTGGTTAGATTGTCGATATTGGCTGAAAGGGCAAAAGTGGTAAGCGTGGTGAACCACAGAAATCTGCTTGTTGGCAAGTATCTAAGGCGGCGCTGTATGAAGTCGAAGCAGCCATTGTTGTTGAGTACTTCAACGATGGTGGTTGTAGCCATCAGAAATAGTACGATGTCGGCGCATTGGGCAACGTATTTGAGAAATATGTTGCTTGCTATATATTCCTTCACAGAATTGACATTAACTCCGTTCGCGGAAATATAGGCAAAAAAATCAATGGGATGTTGGGCGAGAACAAATGATGTGCCATGTGCAATATATAAAAGCCAACACATGACACCCATAAACATGGCAACCGCGGCTCTGTTAATCCGATTAACCAATTCTGTGGCGATGAGAAGTAGGCCTATTGCAATGATTAACAGTAATAGATATGCCATACTGATTGGGTTTATGAACTTTCTGTGTGTGCTTCCAAGAGCGGCAAACGGGGCTCGAACCCGCGACCCTTGGCTTGGGAAGCCAATGCTCTACCAACTGAGCTACTGCCGCAATTCGGATGCAAATGTAGTTATATTCTTTGGATGCACAAATCGTTTGGGCGTTTTTTTTGTATTATTTCCGTGAAATCGGTAGTGAAGAGACGATGTCTGACAATCTGCTTTTCTTGTTGCGGAAGAACAAATTTCTATTGGTCTGGCCCATGCAGATAGCCAGCCGTGTTTTTGAAAATGACTGATGAATGGCGCGAAGCTGTGATTCCAAACACTGAAACGGCGAATCATCTCGGAATCTTTTCTCTACATTTTTAGTGCTAAAACTTGGATGTTTCAAATCTTTTCTTCAAATTTGCAAAGTAAATGAAGCAACCAAACGTTATTCCGGTAAGCGAACCCTTTGATTGTAAGGGCTTTTGAGCGGATTTGCAAGGAGCTTCAACAAGTTGTACAAAAGAAATTAAAAGGTAGGAAACATGGAAAACAACATGTCTACACTTAGCGGACTGAAGAAAGAGAACTTTCAGAAAGTCATTAATGGCAAGCAGGTTGATTTGTTCTTTCTGCACAACGCCAATGGAATGGAAGTGGCCGTGACTAATTATGGCGGTTCGATGGTGGCTATCATGGTGCCTGACAAGGAAGGACATTATGCTAATGTCATTCAGGGACATGATAACATTGAGGATTGCTTGGCTTCTCCCGAACCATTTCTCAGTACTTTGGTCGGTCGTTATGGCAACCGCATTTGCCATGGTAAGTTTACTCTTAATGGCAAAGAGTACAGCTTGGCTGTCAATAACGGACCGAATCATCTTCATGGTGGTCCTACCGGGTTTCATGCTCGTGTGTGGGATGCAGAACAGGTGAATGACCATACTTTGGTTCTTCGCTATGTGTCAGCTTACTATGAAGAAGGTTTCCCGGGTGAGTTGTCTATGACGGTGATGTATTCATTGACAGACGACAATGAACTGAAAATTGATTACAAGGGAACGACCAACAAGAAGACCATTGTGAACATGACGAGTCACGGATTCTTCTCTTTGGCTGGTATCGGAAATCCTACGCCTACTTGTGAGGATGTGATTTGCCAAATTAATGCTGATTTCTACGTACCCATCGACGAGAATAGCATCCCGACGGGAGAAATACGCAGCGTGAAGGGCACTCCGTTCGATTTTACCACGCCGCATCCTGTTGGTGACCATCTTACGGACTTTACCAATGAGCAAATCAAGAATGGTGCTGGCTACGATCATTGCTTTGTGCTCAACAAGCATGAACCGGGTGAGCTGACATTTGCTGCAAAGATTGTTGAACCCAAGAGTGGGCGCTCCATGGAGGTCTATACGACCGAACCGGGTGTGCAGTTCTATTCTGACAATTGGGCCGACGGCTACAAGGGGCAGCATGGTGCCACATTCGGCAAGCATTCTGCTCTTTGTTTTGAAGCTCAGCATTTCCCCGATAGCCCTAACCGCGCTTATTTCCCGCCCGTGGTGCTTAAACCAGGACAGGTGTATACTCAGAAGACTATCTATAAGTTCGGAGTGGAAGAATAAAATTCGATGCAATGCCTGATACGGAATTTGCTTTGGATAATTAGTACGGAATACGCTTTGAATAATAGTACAGAATAATCATCATCTAACAAATACAAATTTTCAACAAATCAAATGAGTAATCAAAAAAAACAGTGGGGTGCCATCATAGTGATGATTGCCCTCTTTGCTATGATTGCCTTCGTGACCAATCTTTGCTCGCCGATGGCAATTATTGTGAAGAATGACTTTGGAGCAAGTAATTTTCTTGCTCAAGTTGGTAACTATGGCAATTTTATCGCTTATCTGGTGATGGGTATACCTGCTGGTATGATCATTGCCAAGATTGGTTATAAGAAAACGGC